>DASQAT010000045.1 GCA_035635555.1 Candidatus Dormiibacterota bacterium | reverse complement strand
TTCGTGGGGGCGTGCGGGAAGTCGGCGCAGATCCCGTTGTACGTGTGGCTGCCGGACGCGATGGCGGGCCCGACGCCGGTGTCGGCCCTGATCCACGCCGCGACGATGGTGACGGCGGGCGTCTACGTCACCTGCCGGATGTCTCCCCTGTACGCGCAGTCCCCCCAGGCGATGCTGACGGTCGCGATCGTGGGGGGATTCACGGCCCTGTTCGCGGCCGTCATCGGCGTCGCCCAGGACGACATCAAGAAGGTGCTGGCGTACTCGACCGTGTCGCAGCTCGGCTACATGATGCTGGCGGCGGGCGTCGGGGCGTTCTCCGCCTCGGTCTTTCACCTCATGACGCACGCCTTCTTCAAGGCGCTGCTGTTCCTGGGCGCCGGCTCGGTCATCCACGCCATGTCCGGGGAGCAGAACATCAAGAAGATGGGCGGACTGCGCCGCCGCCTGCCTGTGACCCACGCGACTTTCCTGGTCGCGGTCCTGGCGATCGCCGGCATCCCCCCCTTCGCGGGATTCTTCAGCAAGGACGGAATCCTCGCCGGGGTCCTGGAGGCGGCAGGGGAGAGCGGCGCGGGGATTCTGCTCGCCCTGTGGATGATGGGGGTCCTCACCGCCGGCATCACGGCGTTCTACATGACCCGTCTTTACCTTCTCGTGTTCGCCGGCGGGCCACGGATGAGCGAGGAGACGCTGCACCATGTGCACGAGTCGCCGGCGGTCATGACGCTGCCACTCGTGGTCCTGGCCATCGGCTCGGCTCTGGCGGGCCTCCTGGGCGTTCCCAGGTTCCTGGGCGGGGGCGTCGTCCCGAATTACCTCGAGGACTACCTCTCCCCGGTCCTGCACCTGCGCTCGATCGATTCGGCCGTGATCGCCGTTCCTTCGGAGTGGAGCGCCCTCGCCGTCACCCTCCTCGTTTCCGTCGCGGGAATCGCGACAGCGTGGACCATCTACGGTCGCCGGCCGCTCGGCGCCATGGCGCCCGCCGCGGAGCCGACCGGCCTCGCCCGCGTCGTCAGGGACAAGTTCTACGTCGACGAGGCGTACGAGGCGATCCTCCTGCGTCCCTACCGCGGACTGTGCCGCGCCGCCGCGGCGTTCGACGAAAAGCTGGTGGACGGCCTGGTCAACGCGGCGGGGGCGGCGACCGATCTGGCGAGCCAGATGCTGCGTCTGGCGCAGACCGGCTACGTCCAGAACTACGCCTTCCTGTTCTTCTTCGCAACGATCCTGATCCTGATCTACGTGCTGCGATGATGCTGAACGATCTGTCCGGCCTGATGCCGATGCTCCTGCCCGCCATCGGCGGGATGTTCGTCCTGCTGATGGTGGCGGTGGCCGATGACCTCGACGTGCGCTGGCACGGCCTGGCCGCACTGGCGTTCCTCGTCATGTCCGGCGTCGCCGCGCTGTCGCTCATGGCGCGGGGCTACCGCGAGGAGCTGTTCGAGCAGGCGATCCTGGTCGATTCCCAGGCCCTCGCGTTCCACCTGATCTTCGTGGTGGTCGCGCTCCTGACGGTCCTGGCGTCGGTGCACCACTTGCGGACCGTGGGGCACGCATTCGGGGAGTTCTTCGCCCTCGTCCAGTTCTCCGTCGTGGGGATGTCGATGATGGCATCGAGCGAGAACCTCCTCACCATCTTCCTCGGGCTGGAGATTCTGTCCATTTCGCTGTACGTGCTGGCCGGCTTTACGCGCGACCAGGTGAACGCCATCGAGGGAGCGCTGAAGTATTTCCTGCTCGGCGCCTTCTCGACCGGGTTCCTCCTGTACGGGATCGCGCTGTTCTACGGGGCGAGCGGGCGGATCGACCTGCCCGGTCTCGCCTCGCTCATCGCGGCGGAGCGAGGCGGCCCCGTCGACCCGATGGTGCTGGCGGCCACGGCGCTCGTCCTCGTCGGCCTGGCCTTCAAAATCGCCGCGGTGCCGTTCCATTTCTGGGCCCCGGATGTGTACCAGGGGGCCATGGCCCCGGTCGCCGGCTTCATGGCGGCCGGCACGAAAGCGGCGGCGTTCGCGGCGCTCCTGCGCGTGCTGTCGGTCGCCCTGGGGGCCGAGCCTCTGCACGCGCGCTGGAGCGCCATCCTGTCGATCCTTGCTCTCCTGACGATGGTCGTCGGCAATCTCGTGGCGCTGGCGCAGCAGAACATCAAGAGGATGCTCGCCTACTCCAGCATCGCCAATGCCGGGTACCTCCTGGTCGCCGTCGTGTCGGCCGGAGCCGGCGGGCCGGGGCGCTCTGTGGTCCTGTTCTACCTGGGGGTCTATGCCTTCATGACGATCGGCGCCTTCTCCGTGGCGGCCATCCTCGGCCGCGCCGGTGAGGGAGACCAGGGATACGCCATCACCGCGTACGCGGGTCTGTCACGGCGGCGCCCGTTTCTGGCCGCCGCCATGGCGATCTTCATGCTGTCGTTGACCGGCATCCCGCCGACCGGCGGCTTCATGGGGAAGTTCTACGTCTTCAAGGCGGCCGTCGACGCCGGGCGCTACGACCTGGCTATCGTCGGCGTCCTCGCCTCCGTCGTCGGCGCCTTCTACTACCTGCGCGTCGTCATGCAGATGTACGTCCGCGACCCGGCCGGCGAAGAGGGCCCGGCGCCGCTCCGCCCCTCCGAGGCCCTCGCCATCTTCGCCGCCGCCGCGGCGACGCTCTGGATCGGGTTCTTCCCCTCCTTCCTCCTGGCGCTGGCGCAGCGGCTGGCCTGAGGCCTGCTCCCGCCTTGACTCCCCGCCGCGCGGCCGCTACGATTGCCTCGACTTTGTGAATCGAGGCACAAGGTGGCTGGGCCACGGCGAAGCGGCGCTGCAATCTCGGACCTGACGGCCCAGCGTCTGTCGGTGTACCTGCGCTGCCTCGAGGATCTCCAGACTGCGGGTGTCAGGACCGTCTCCTCCCAGACGCTGGCCGAGAAGTTCGGCCTCAACTCGGCGCAGATCCGCAAGGACCTGGCGTACTTCGGCGAGTTCGGCGTGCGCGGTGTCGGGTACGTCGTCGCCCACCTGAAGGACGACGTCATCAAGATCCTGGGGCTGACGCGCAACCGCAAGGTCGTCATCGTGGGGGCGGGTAATCTCGGTATGGCGCTGGCCGACTATGCCGGCTTCAACGCGGGGGGGTTCCAGATCGTCGCGTTGTTCGATAATGATACGGGCAAGGTGGGGGGGCGCTCGCGCGGCGGGGTGCCGGTCCTGGACATCGGGTCGCTGACCGAGGTCGCCCGGCGCGACAGGGTGAGCATCGCCATCCTGGCGGTGCCGGCTCCCGCGGCCCAGAAGGTGTTCGACCTGGTGCGACGCGCGGGTATCCGGGCGGTCCTGAACTTCGCCCCGGCGCAGCTCAAGGCCCGTCCCGGGATCACCCTGAAGGCGGTCGATCTGAAGATCCAGCTCGAGAACCTGGTCTTTCACCTGTCGCGGGCCGAGGAGGCGCGGCGGTGAAGCGACCCTCCGGCGCCGACCGGATCGACCCGCAGGAAGTCCTCGAGCACTATCGCCGCAGCCGCGGCCTCATCGGCATCCAGAGCAAGATCCCGATCCGCGACGAGTACGTCCTGAGCCTGGTCTACACGCCGGGCGTCGCGGAGCCGTGCCTGGCGATCCGCGACGATCCGGAGTCGTCGTTCATCTACACCGTGCGCGGCAACGCCGTGGCCATCCTGACCGACGGCTCGTCGGTCGGCTCGTTCGGCGACGCCGGCCCCCTGGCGGCCCTTCCTGTGATGGAGGGGAAGTCGGTCCTGTTCAAGTCGCTCGCCGGCATCGACGCCTTCCCGCTGTGCGTCACCGAGCGCGACCCGTCCCGGCTGGCGCGCCTCATCCAGTGTCTGACGCCGACCTTCGGCGGCTTCGCCATCGAGGACATCGCCTCGCCGCGCTCGTTCGAATTGTTGGAAGCCCTGGACGGGATGAGCGAGGCGGACCTGCCGGTGCCGTTCTTCTTCAACGACATGCAGGGGTCCTGCGCCACGGTGCTGGCGGCGCTCAGGAACGCCCTCAAGATCGTCGGCAAGGAGATCGGCTCGATCCGCGCGGTGATCACCGGCGCCGGCGGCGCCGGCATCAGCGTGGCCCGCTTCCTGCGCAAGGCGGGCGTGCCGGACATCACACTGTGCGACCGTCACGGCATCGTCTGGCGCGGCCGGCCGGAGGGGATGAACCGCTTCAAGGAGGTGGCGGGCGCCGAGCTGAACCCGGACAGCCACAAGGGCAGCATCGCCGACGCCCTCAAGGGGGCCGACCTGTTCGTCGGGCTGTCGGCGGCGCGCACCGTGCAACCGGAGATGATCAGGACCATGAGCAAGAAGGCGATCGTCTTCGCCCTGGCCAACCCGGACCCGGAGATCGGCGCCGAGGAGGCGCGCGCGGCCGGCGCCGCCGTGGTCCTGACCGGCGGCGCCAACTACCGGCACGGGATGAACGTCGCCCTGGCCTTCCCGGGGATCCTGCGCGGGGTGATCGACGCCCGCGCGGCGCGCATCTACGACGAGATGCTGATCGCCGCGGCCGACGCCATCGCCTCGCTCGTTCCGGACAAGGAGCTGGGGTACGACCGTATCGTGCCGCGCGTCCTCGACCTGCGGGTCGGCCCGGCAGTCGCCGGAGCGGTGGCGAACGCGGCGATAGCGCTCGGCGTGGCGGCGGACGATGTCGACCCGGACTACGTCCAGGATCGCACCCGGCACCTGGTCTACGAGGGGGAATCGGCGCTGATCGACCACGCCTTCACGAGCGAGGCGCGCAGCCTGGCCGACGAAGCGCTCGAGCTGCACCGCCGCTATCACGGCGCCATCGAGATCGTCAGCAAGATCCCCCTGAAGGACGAGCACACGCTCCTGGTCATCGCCAATCCCGGCGTCGGCGTGCCGGTGGCCGAGATCATCAAGACGCCGCTCAAGGTCTGGGAGTACACGACCAAGGGGAACCTGGTGGCCGTCATCACCGACGGCTCGGCGGTCCTGGGGCTGGGGAACATCGGTCCTGAGGCGGCGCTGCCGGTCATGGAAGGGAAGTGCGTCCTGTTCAAGACACTCGCCGGCGTCGAGGCGATCCCGATCTGCCTCGGCACGCAGGACACCGAGGAGATCATCGCCATCGTGAAATCGCTCGAGCCGTCCCTCGGGGGGGTGAATCTCGAGGACATCGCGGCCCCCCGCTGTTTCGAGATCGAAAAGCGCCTGCGGGTCGAGACCGACATCCCGATCTTCCACGACGACCAGCACGGCACGGCGGTCGTCGTGCTGGTCGGGATGATCAACGCCCTGCGTCTCACCGGGCGGGACATCGGCAAGGTGAAGGTGACCCTGAACGGGGCGGGGGCCGCCGGGATCGCGGTGACGCGTCTTCTGATGAAGGCCGGGGTCAAGGACGTGATCCTGTGCGACACGCACGGCATCCTCGTTCCCGGCCGCGAGCACATGAACTCCGAGAAGGAGGCGATGGCCGCGCTCACGAACCCGGAGCGACGGAAGGGGACGCTGGCCGAGGCCCTGCGCGGTCGCGACCTGTTCATCGGCCTGTCGGCGCCGAACGTTGTGACCCCGGACATGGTCCGTGCCATGGCCGCGCGGCCGATCATCTTCGCGCTGGCGAACCCGGTGCCGGAGATCGCCCCCGAGGCGGCGCTCCAGGCGGGCGCCGCGGTCGTGGCCACGGGGCGGTCGGACTACAAGAACCAGATCAACAACGCCATCGCCTTCCCGGGGATCTTCCGCGGGGCGCTCGACGTGGCGGCGCGCAACATCAACGACGACATGAAAATCGCCGCGGCGCACGCCCTGGCCGACCTGGTCCCCGACTACGAGCTGTCCCCCGACTATCTCATGCCGAAGGCGCTCGACTTCCGGGGCGCCCCGGAGGTGGCCGCCGCCGTGGCGCGGGCCGCCATCGAGACCGGCGAGGCGCGCCGGCGGGTCGACCCGAGACTCATCCTCGAGAACACGCGCGACTACCTGTACGGCGGCACGTTGCGCGCCCTTCCCGGCGAGCCGATCGGCGACCAGCCGGTGCTGCCTCTCGTGAAATAGCGTCCGCCCGCAGCACGCGTCGCGATTGGATTTCGCGTCGTTCTTATGGTAAAACCTCATGGTTCCAAGCCCACAATCAGACCGGCCGGGCCAGGGGAAGGATTCCGGACTCGTCATAACACGGGAGGCAAGGCGCCATGGACAGTGTGCTGGTTAAGGAGACCCTTAACCCGTTCGAAATCGCGCAGAAGCAGTTCGACACGGCGGCGGATCATCTGAAGCTCGAGTCCTGGCTGCGCGACGTCCTCCGGAGGCCTAAGCGCCAGCTCATCGTCTCCGTCCCGACCAAGATGGACGACGGATCGATCAGGGTGTTCGAGGGGTACCGCGTGCAGCACAACCTGGCCCGCGGCCCCGCCAAGGGCGGCATCCGCTACCACCCCAATGTCACTCTCGACGAGGTGAAGGCCCTGGCCTCCTGGATGACCTGGAAGTGCGCCACGGTCAACATTCCGTTCGGTGGTGGCAAGGGGGGCATCATCTGCGACCCGAAGAAGATGTCCCTGCATGAGCTGGAGGGGATGACCCGGCGCTACGCCTCGGAGATCAGCGTCATCATCGGCCCCGAGCGCGACATCCCGGCCCCCGACGTCTACACCAACGCGCAGACGATGGCCTGGATCATGGACACGTACTCGATGACCGTCGGCTCGACGCAGCTCGGTGTCGTGACCGGCAAGCCTCTGCAGATCGGCGGGTCGCAGGGGCGCAGCGAGGCGACGGCGCGCGGCTGCCAGTTCGTCATCCGCGAGGCCTGCCGCGAGAAGAAGGTCGCGCTCAAGGGCGCCCGGGTGGCGGTGCAGGGGTTCGGCAACGCCGGCAGCGTGGCGGCGCGTCTTCTGAGCGAGGACGGGGCGTCGATAATCGCGGTCTCCGACAGCAGCGGCGGCATCGTGAATACGCGCGGGCTGGACATCAAGAAGGTCCAGGCCCACAAGGACGAGACCGGCTCGCTGCGCGGCTACCGCGAGGCCGAGCCGATCAGCAACGAAAAGCTTCTGGAGCTCGAGTGCGAAGTCCTCGTGCCGGCCGCCCTGGAGAACCAGATCACCGTCGAGAACGCCCCGCGCATCCGCGCCAAGATCGTCGCCGAGGCCGCCAATGGACCGACGACCCCCGGCGCCGACGAGATCCTCTCCAAGAACGGCGTCTTCCTGATCCCCGACATCCTGGCGAACGCCGGGGGTGTCACCGTCTCCTACTTCGAGTGGGTTCAGTCCCTGCAGGCGTTCTTCTGGGAAGAGGCGCAGGTCAACCATCACCTCGAGAAGGTCATGACGCGCGCCTTCAGCGAGGTCCTGACGATCGCCCGGAAGTTCAACGTTCACATGCGCACGGCCGCCTACATCCTGGCCGTCGGGCGGGTCGCCGAAGCCACGCGCATCCGCGGCATCTACCCGTAGGCGCGATGAGCGTCCTGCCGGTCGCAGTGGGCCGTCTTCCGCTCGGCTCGCTGCTCCGGATGTCCGCCCTCCTGTCCTGCGGGGTCGCCGGCCTGGCCTGGGGCGCGCCGCCGCAAGGGGCGGTGATCCGCCAGCAGCCCGAGGAGAAGCTCTTCAGCACCGGACCCCAGTCGCGGTTCAGGGCGCTGCTCTACGCTCCGAAGGCTGCGGAGACGGAGCGCGCCGCCGTCACGCCCGTGATCTTCTATTCAGGCGAGTGGGGCTGGCGGCCGCTGCAGCAGGACCTGGCCTCGTATCTCGCCTCGACCGGACGCTTCGTCCTCGGCATCGACTCGGCCGATTACTTCGCGAACCTCGTTCCCGCCGCCGTCCTCGGCGCGGACCTGGAGAAATTCCGCGCCTTCGTGAATGAGCGCGCCGGACGGCCCAGGAACGCGGACGTGATCCTGATCGGCTTCGCCTTTGGCGCGGAGATGATCCCGTATCTCCTGAACAAGACCCGGCCGCCCGGCGTCAAGGGGGCCGTCCTCATCGCCCCCGGCGCGAAGGGGGCCAAGGTATACCGCGTCTCGGTCCAGCTCAAGATGGACAGCCCGCCGGATGAGCAGTTCGACGTCCGGGAGGAGCTCAAAGGGATGGCCCCGCTCCCGGTCGCGCTGATGGAGGGGACCCTCGACAAGGATTCGGCCGCGAAGGCCCTGGCCGATGCGCCGCGCGGCCCCCACAAGTACGTGCCGGTCGAGGGGGGGGACCGCCAGTTCCACGAGGTGCGCGACGGTTTCTTCGCCGTCCTGCTGGACGCGCTCCACTGGATCGACGGCTCGACCGCCCCGAAAGCCGCGCCTCCCGCAGTTCCTTGACCCCCCGGGAAACCGGGTGCTATATTTCCAGTGCGTCCAAGCACAACAGACCCGAAGTGTGGGGGCGAAACGGTTTCGACGGGATTGTTGAGGCTGGGGCAGCGTGCCGAGGCCCACTCCTCGTTAAACAGGTGGAAATGAACCAAGCGCCAACTCACAGTTAGCGCTGGCTGCTTAAGCAGCCCGTCCACCGGACCCTTCTCCCGCGGGGGACCGGCTGGGCGCCGAACAGCGGGATAGCCTGACGGCCCTGGCCCGGGTCCCGAAGGCGAAACTCAACGGGCTGGCCGACCGTCTGTCTGCTTCGTCGGGGGACGGCCGGCGAGAGCGCTTCCGATGAAGCTACGCACGTAGACGTCCCACGCTGATCTCTTCCGGACGCGGGTTCGACTCCCGCCGCCTCCACCAAGCCAAATCTCTGCAAATAGACACCTTAGTGATAGGACGCGGGAACGCTTCCCGCGTCCTATCTCTGAAAGATCCCGCAACTTCCAATACCAAGGTCTAATGGACGATTGCGCCCGGGGGCGGCATCCTACGACGTGTCCGGTACGAGTTCCCGGCGCAGGATCGAAGCTCCCAGACTCAAGGAGATGCGCTATCCTGTGCGCACACACTCGTTAGGCCGAAGACGCAGGGGAGGGGTGCCGTACTAAACGACCCGGCACGCAAATCCTTGGTCAGCATCATGGACCTGCCTGACGCAGAAGATTCCGCTCGGACCGGAGGGGATAACGATGCACGATGAGCTTGAACGTCACGAGGACGGCGTGAGGGAATTCGAGCCCTGGGATCGAGTGGTGGCAGACGCCGCGCCATGCGATCACATCGTGCAGCTCTATCAAGATCAGGATTTTCTCAACCGCGCCGTCTGTCGGTTCGCCGGCGCTGCTCTGGCGAACGGAGAGGGCATCATTCTGGTGCCGACGCTCACCCACTGGAACGCCTTTCGCCCACGCCTGGAGGCCGAAGGCGTGGATGTGGAAGCGGCACGCGAACGAGGACAACTGACGGTGGTCGACGCCGACGCATTTCTGCCTCGCTTCATGCGGGACGCCATGCCGGATTCACCCGTATTCCTCGGCCTCGCCGCGGATGCCATCGGACAGGCGCGCGCTGGAGGCCGCTACCCGAAGGTGCGTTGGTGGGGAGAAATGGTCAATGTTCTGTGGGAGCGTGGGGACGTTGCCGCCAGCATGGCTCTCGAGGACTTGTTCGATCAGCTCGGCAAAAAGCTTGACGTCGCGCTCTTCTGTTCGTTCCTGATGGACAACTTCAACGGTGAAGTTCATACACACATGCTGCCCAGGTTGGGTACGAACCACTCTCACCTCATTCCAGTGGAGGACTACGCTCGGCTGGAACGCGCCGTGGCGGTTGCGCTCCGGGAGACGGTCGGCCCGGACGAAGCCCGTGTCCTTGAAAACCAGCTACTCTCCGACTATCGGCAGCCACTGAACATGCCTCGCGCCCAGGCGTTGCTGCTGGCGTTGCGCCAGGTGCTTCCGGCAGTTGCCGATCCCGTCCTGCAACGGAGCCGCAATCTGTATCGCGCTTCAGGGGCCGCCCGATGACGACGGAGGGCATGACGCTCAATGGCGATAGGACCAGTTTCCAATGGGTCCATGGTGGCGATGCCGTCGCACAGATGGCGACGACCGATCTGATCGACATCCTCGATGCCGTCGAAGTTCCCATCGTCTTGGTGCGACGCGACTTCATCATCTCTTGCTTCAACCAGGCGGCCGCGGACGTGCTCGGCCTCGCGCCATCGGCCATTGGTCGGGCGTCCCGCGATATCCCGATACTTGCCGGCTTGCCCCACCTGGAACAGCAATGCAGCCGGGTCATCGCCGGCGGAGTGGAATCCCGGGTCGATTTTCGCGACGGGGATAGGTGGTTCGTTGTTCGGATATCCCCCTATCCCAACAGCGGACGCCAGGTCAGCGGCGCCTTGCTGACTTTCACCAATGTGACGGCTTTCCGCGGAAGTATCAATCAGGCCGTCTACGAACGCGAATGCACCAAGGCGATCCTCAACACGGTCGCCGATCCCCTCGTTGTCTTGAGTGCCGACCAGCGGATCCAGTCGGGCAATCGCGCCTTCTATACGATGTTCGGGGTCTCTCGCGATGAGACGCAAGGTATCCCTTTCCACGAACTCGGGAATGGCACCTTTGACCTTGTGCCGCTACGTAGCCAGCTCGAAGAGGTGCTTGCCGGCAACGATGCGTTCCAACCCGTCGAGGTGGACAACATCCCGACGCCCAGGGGGGAGCGGACGCTCATTCTTGACGCTCGTCCTTTGTCTTTCCCGGGCCATTCCGAGCGCAGGAGTCTGGTGACGTTCCAGGACATCACGGTACGCAAACAGGCCGAGGTGGCCAAGGATCTGCGTTCTGAGGAAGAGTTGCGTCGCAGCGAGGCATTTCTCGCAGAGGGTCAACGCCTCAGCTTGACGGGCAGCTTTTCCTGGAAGGTGGCGACCGACGAAATCACCTGGTCCGAACAACTCTATCGCATCTTCGAGTTCGAGCCGGGCACCCCCGTGACGATCGAACGGATGAATGCTCGAGTCCATCCCGAAGATGTGCCGATGATGAACGAAAGGATCGAACGGGCACGCGCCGGTGGCGCCGATTTCGAATACCCGCACCGACTGCTGATGCCGGACGGTTCCGTGAAGTATGTGAACGCCATCGCTCACGGGAGTCGCGACGCAGAAGGACGGCTCGAGTATATCGGTGCGGTGCAGGACGTGACGCAGCGGCGTGCTTCCGAAGAGGCGCTCGGCAGGGCTCGATCGGAGATCGCTCAGGTCGCGAGGGTCACCAGCCTCGGCATGTTGACGGCGTCGATCGCGCACGAAGTCAACCAGCCTCTGTCCGGCATCATCACCAACGCGAGTACCTGTCTGCGGATGCTGGCGGCCGATCCGCCTAACGTCGCCGGCGCGCGGGAGACCGCCCGGCGCACGATCCGCGACGGCAACCGTGCCTCGGACGTGATCACACGGTTGCGCGCGCTCTTCACCAAGAGGGACCCCGTCATCGAGTCGGTAGACCTCAACGAGGTTGCGCGCGAAGTCGTCGCCCTGTGCTTGAGCCGCCTCCAGCGACACAGGGTGACGCTGCGGCTCGTGCTCGCAGACGATATCCCCCGCGTCGCTGCTGACCTGGTCCAGCTCCAGCAGGTGATTCTGAACCTGCTCGTGAATGCGTCGGACGCGATGAGAAACATCGAAGATCGGCCGCGGGAGCTGCTGATCAGGACCGACCTTGACGAGCAGGACCAGGTACGATTGGCCGTGCGGGACTCGGGAGTCGGGTTCGATCCTCGCCATGCGGGGGCGCTCTTCGATGCGTTCTACACGACCAAGAGTGATGGTATGGGAGTTGGGCTCTCGGTCAGTCGCTCCATCATCGAAAGCCACGACGGCCGCATCTGGGCCACTCTGAACGATGGCCCCGGAGCCACGTTCTGGTTCTCGATTCCTCGTGCACGCGAGGGTAGGATCGGCGCCCACGGTGCGATGCCGATCGAGGGGAGGTCGTGACGCATGCCACGTGAACGACCCATGGTGAACAGTCGCTCGCTCGTGTCGGTCGTCGACGACGACGAGTCGGTGCGCGAATCGCTCCCCGACCTGCTCAGGGAGTTCGGTTTCGCCACCCGCGCGTTTTCGTCGGCCGAAGAGTTCCTCGCCTCGGATTGCGTGGGCCACACGAGGTGCCTGATCCTCGACATCGCGATGCCGGGTATGACGGGACCCGAGCTCCAACTGGAATTGAGGCGGCGCCGGAAGGAGATTCCGATCGTGTTCATCACGGCTCTCAGAGAT
This sequence comes from Candidatus Dormiibacterota bacterium, assembly GCA_035635555.1. Taxonomy (NCBI): domain Bacteria; kingdom Bacillati; phylum Candidatus Dormiibacterota; species Candidatus Dormiibacterota bacterium. The sequence goes on along the minus strand of DASQAT010000045.1, from coordinate 14,320 downwards.
GGGGCCGTCCGCCCCCGGATGCTCGAATCGGGCGCCGTGGAGTGCCTGTTCAAGCCGTTCAGCGACACCGCGTTGCTCGAGGCGCTCGATGCCGCTCTTCGGACGAGCTGAGCAATCCGGACGCCGTGCCGGCGGGATGTGACCGCACATCGAGGCCCTGCCATGTCGGATGCCACTTCGATCGTCTTCGTCGTTGACGACGACATCTCGGTGCGCGAATCGCTGGAGCTGCTGATCGGCTCCGAGGGCTGGCGGTCCGAGACGTTCGCATCGGCGCACGAATTTCTGGCCCGCTCCCGACCCGTGATCCCGAGCTGCCTCGTACTCGACGTCTCTCTTCCCGGCCTCAACGGCCTCGAGCTGCAGAAGCGCATCGCGGTGGAGCGCACGGACATGCCGATCATCTTCATCACCGGCTACGGTGACGTGCCGATGACGGTGCAGGCGATGAAGGCGGGCGCCGTCGAGTTCCTGACCAAACCCTTCGGCGACGAGATGCTGTTGGGCGCCATACGAAACGCGCTCGAACGGAGCCGTGCCGCGTTGGATCGCGAGGCAGAGATCCAGATGCTGCGTGACTACTACACGCTCCTGACACCCCGCGAACGCCAGGTGATGGTACTGGTCGTTTCCGGGCTGTTGAACAAGCAGGTCGGCGGAGAACTCGGCATCAGCGAGATCACGGTGAAGGCCCACCGGGGTCAGGTCATGCGCAAGATGAAGGCCAATTCTCTTCCCGACCTGGTGACGATGTCCGCGAGACTCGGTCTGCGGTCTCCTTCGAAGGTCTGACTCTCGGAGCGATTGCCGCGGCCGGAAGACCCGCCGCCGGTTCCCCTCTCATCGCCGATACCATGCCACCTTCGAGACCAATGCGAAGGTATCGGCGATACCTTCGTCCAATTGAACGCGCGCGCTCGTGGGCCCATCCTGTCCGCGTCTTCGTGGTCTATCCGATCCATTCCGGATCGGTGCCGCGGGACGAAAAGAGGAGGACACCATGACCCAAACTATTCGTACACCAGGCAGTGGGCGGGCGGCCGACAGGACCGCAATGCCTCCGTTCCAGATGGACGCGCAGTCCGCTGACAGGACGGCCCTGCGTCCGTTCCGGGTGGATGTCCCGGAAGCGGAACTGACCGAATTGCGCAGGCGCATCCAGGCGACCAAGTTCCCCGACCGGGAGACTGTCCCTGACGCCACGCAGGGCGTGCAGCTCGCGACCGTTGAGAAGCTCGCGCGCTACTGGGGGACCGAGTACGACTGGCGCAAGTGCGAGGCGAGACTGAACGCCCTTCCGCAGTTCATCACCGAGATCGACGGGCTGGACATCCACTTCATCCACGCCCGTTCGAAGCATGACAATGCGCTGCCGGTCATCGTCACGCACGGATGGCCCGGATCGGTCGTCGAACAGCTGAAGATTGTCGATCCCCTCACCAATCCTAGGGCGCACGGCGGGAGCGCCTCGGACGCCTTCCATGTGGTGATCCCATCGATGCCGGGATACGGGTACTCGGGCAAGCCGACCACGGCCGGCTGGGGCCCGGCCCGCATCGCGCGTGCCTGGGTGGTGCTGATGAAGCGCCTGGGCTACACGAAATTCGTCGCCCAAGGCGGCGATTGGGGCGCGGTCATCACCGATCTGATGGGCCTGCAGGCGCCTCCGGAGTTGCTCGGCATTCACACCAACATGCCCGGCATCTTTCCGGCCGACATTGACGGGGCGGCCTTTTCCGGCGCGCCGGCGCCATCGGGTCTTTCAGCTGACGAGAAACTCGCTTACGACCGTCTGCAGTTCGTTTATCAAAAGGGAATCGCCTACGGGTTCCAGATGGGTCTGCGACCGCAAACACTGTGCGGAATCGCGGACTCACCCGTCGGCCTGGCGGCTTATTTCCTTGATCACGACGCACGCAGCTACGATCTGATCTCACGCGTCTTTCAAGGACAAGCCGAGGGCCTCACCCGCGACGACATCCTCGACAACATCACGATCACCTGGTTGACGAACACGGCGCTCTCTGGCGCCCGTCTCTATTGGGAGTACTGGGGCAAAGGGTATTTCAATGCCAAAGGCGTCTCCATCCCGGTTGCCGTGAGCGTCTTCCCTGACGAACTCTATCCAGCCCCGCGGAGCTGGACGGAGAAGGCCTATCCGAGCCTCATCCACTACAACAAGCTCCCCAAGGGCGGGCACTTCGCGGCCTGGGAACAGCCGGAGCTCTTCGTGAACGAACTACGCGCTGGGTTCCGGTCGCTTCGCTAGACGGAGACGGGAAGATGGCGCGCGGTGCGCGCGCGCCGTCTTCCCCCACCGCCAGGGGGCACCTCGCTTGGGAGGAGGAGCAGCGTGAGAATCGAAATCATCGGACTGGCCGCGCTGCCCGCGATCGGGGCGGCGATGGTCGCCGTGCTGAGCGCGCTGGGGACCGGCGGTCGTCCCGCCTTGGCCGAGGAGGGCGAGATGCCTGACCTCGGCGGCGCGATCGGCTGGCTGAACTCCGCGCCGTTGACCGGCGAGTCGCTGCGTGGAAAGGTCGTCCTGGTCGACTTCTGGACGTACACCTGCATCAACTCGCTGCGGCCGCTACCCTACTTGAAGGCCTGGGCGGAGAAGTACAAGGATGCGGGGCTCGAGGAAGTTCAAGCTGAGATTATAGGTCCGGTAAGAGCTATTCCGTCAACCTGGGTGTCAACGTTGCCTGGAGGGAGGGGGGCGGGGGATCGGACGGCGGCGTCCCGATCCGGCCTCCCGTCGGCTCGCCCTCGCGTCCCTAGCGCGCCGGCGTCACCGGCTTCGCCGCCGCGGCCGCGCTCTGCACGTCGTCCTGGGTGAAGACCGCGAAGATGAACGGCTGCGCCTCGAGGAAACGAGCCAGGTCGCCAAGGGTCAGGCCGAGATGGGACAACCGGTCCTCATCCACGAACATCTGCGCGTTTTCCGGCTCATAGGCCGTGACGAGCTGCCTTTCCTGAGGATCAAACTTCTGGTGCAGCAGGTCTACCATCGCGGGCGCAAAGTGCCGGCGCTCCGGCGGTGCGGAGGGCATGCCATGGTCTGCGGTTACCGCCAGAAGGTAATCCTCTCCAACCTTGGCCACGAGCGCGCCGATGATGCGCGCCAGATTGCGGTCCATTTCGCCGAGGGTGAGGCGCAGCTCGTTCGAATCGGGGCCGTGTTGATGCCCCACGAAATCCGCACCCTTGTAGTTCAAGAGGATGAGGTCCGGGACGCCGTCTTCTCCCAGCGGCTCGCGCTCGATCATGTCGGTCATCGCGTCGGCTTCGAACGTGGGAAACAGCGCGGAACGACGCACCGCTGCGGGCGAATCGATCCGGTGATGCAGCCACTCGCTCTCCGTCGACCAGAGTGCGCTCGCGTTACGATCCTTCAGGTAGTCAGGCAGCCGGAAGCAGTCGGGGTTCGTGCGCCAGAAGCCGGTCTTCTCGTCATAGCAGACGAGCACGACCGGCGAGCCGTTCGGCTGACACGCGCCATGGCCGGCGAGCGGTGTCGCGGCGCGGTCGATGCTGCCCTGGGCCAACACGATCGCGCGGCCCGACGTGGCGAGCTGCCAGACATCCGCGAGCGTCAATGCCATCAGCGCCTGCGGCACCATTCCGCCGAACAGCTCCTGGCGCCGCCGGTGGACGCGGTCGTAGATGCTGTTGCCCGTGATGCCGTGCACCCTGGGTTCTGTGCCCGTGGAAATGGTCGAGTGTCCGACGCCGGTGTTCGTGGGCAGGAAGTTGACACGCGCCTGGGTGAACCACGCGGCGCGCCGGCGTAAGGCGGAAAGCGTCGGCATCACATCGGCGTACCGATCGAAGTAGTCGGGCCGCATGCCATCCAGAACGAGGAGGAAGACGACGCGCGGTCGTGCGAAGCCGGGGCGCAAGACCGGCAATACACGGCCTGTCGCGGTCGGGGGCATCGTCACGCCCAGCGCGGCAGCGAGCGTCGGCGCAACGTCCTGTTGGACGCACGGCATCGAGTACACGCCCGTTTTCACCGCGGGGCCCGCGAACATCAGCGGAATCGAGACGTCGTACGGCCACGGGGAACCGTGCATGTACGTCACCTCTGCATCGGGGCGCGTGATGAGGTCGCCCTCACGCGGCACGATCAGGAGCTGGCCGGTCCGTCCGGGAAAGTACGTGCGAGCGAACATCTCCAGGAAGCGCTGTCGCGTCGCACGTGTGGCGGCATCGGCCGGCGCCGCACGCCGGCTTCGAAACGCATCACTCTCAGACCGCTTGGCTTGCTGGCCCAAAACCGTCGAAGCCATCAGGGTCAAAGCGAGAAGAACAGCGCCGTAGGCTGTCGATCGTGAGGGGATGAACATGGTCCGCCACGTTGTCATGCCCCCATCATCGCTCAACTCTCCCGATACGTCGAGTACTCGAACGGGCTCACGTGGCGTGATGGCAACGGTGGTGACTCCGTCTCCAACATGTCTCCAAGACTGGGGAGGATTCCAGTGCACTCCAGAGGACAACGAGTTTCCAACGAGGTCCGACGAAAGTCGCGCGCCATCACCCGGTTAACGTTTTGGGGCGACGCGAGTTCGGCTCCCGCCGCCTCCACCATTTAACCTACTGAAAACGAAGGGCGGGATCTGGGACGCGGGAACTCTCCCCGCCGTCTCCATGGGGAAGTGTGTACGCCTGGCGCCTGGCGAAGGTGACTCGGTTACCTCATTCGCAGGGGCTCGATGAGCGCCGAGAGCACGGTGGGCACCTGCCGTCGACTGGGGTAGTATTAGGAAATTCAAGCTGAGATTATTAGTCCGGTAAGGTCTATCCCGTCAGCCTGGGAACGGCGCGGCCGACGGGGCGGTGGAGGTCGCGATGGACAACAAGAACGCTTCGTCACCTGAAGCTCCCTTCACAACGTTGATTCAATTGGACGGGAGGTCCCCCGTTCCATCGCAGTTTCATACTCCGGGGAGTTTTACGATCATCCGGCTCCAGTCACCGGCTGGGCTTCCTGACCGAATCACGAAGCTATCGCCCGTCCCCGCTCTGCTGGTGTCGATCTCCCTTAAGTCTCTGGCATCATCGAGCTACCAGGTGTGGACAGCAGACAAGCTCATTGTCACATCCATCGTTCAACCGTTTCGCTCCAATGTCATCGATTTCGATTCACAGCCAAGGTGCTGGGCAGGTGGTGCCTTCGATTACGTTCACTATTCTGTTCCTCGTAAGGGACTCGATGACATTGCCGAGGATCTCGGGTTTGGCCGGGTGAGTGACTATCGCCTTGCCGTGCTCGAAGACGATCTGGTTGTTGCCCAGATCACCAAAGGCATCCTTCCGTTCCTTGGGCGGAGCGACCGTCTCTCTGTGCTGGCTCTCGATCAATTAAGCCTCGTCCTCGGAGCACATCTTCTCCAGCAGTACGGTGTACTCCAGAAAACAGCACGGCCTTCAAAGGGAGGTCTGGCGCCATGGCAGAAGCGACGAGCGTCGGAACTTCTTCATGAGAACATGCATGGCCGGATCAGGCTTTCCGACATTGCACGCGAATGCGGACTTTCCGTCAGCCACTTTGCCCGTTCATTTAAAATCTCTTTCGGCACCTCCACTCACCAGTGGCTGATTCAGCATCGCATCGACCACGCCAAACAACTGATGAGCCAGACCAGCATGTCGCTGATCGACATCGCGATTCAGTCGGGATTTAACGACCAGGCAGCGTTCACGCGCATATTCCATCAACTCGTCGGGGTCAGCCCCGGAAGATGGCGCCGCCATCACATGACTGGGAATTTCCGAGCGTAAGGCCCCATATTTCCTGGCGTTTAGAGACAGTCGCGCCTACTGGGACTCATCTTTAGGCGATAAACAACAAAAGCAGCACAATTCTGCAAGAAAGCAGCCAGCCTTGAGCATAGCGTCCGTGGGACACCTTCAATGTCCGGTTCTGTCGAAGCCTGACAGGCAACCAAGGAGAGCAAAATGACGCAACCCAAGCCTAGCATCGTGTTCTGCCACGGGATCTGGGCCGACGGCTCGTGCTTCAACAAGGTGATTCCCACGCTTCAGGCGGATGGGTATCAGGTGGTCGCTGCCCAGTACGGCCTCGACACACTTGCAGGCGATGTCGCCACGGTGAAACGCACGCTGGGCCGGGTCAGCAGGCCGGCTATCCTCGTCGGACACTCTTATGGCGGAAGCGTCATCACTGCGGCTGGAACCGACGACCGCGTCGCCGCCCTGATCTACATTGCTGCACTCGCCCCGGACGCGGACGAGACATCGCAGAGCCAGCAGGCGAAATTCCCCGTCACCGACGTTTTCTCCCACATCGAAGTAGCGGACGGGCGCGTTTGGATGAAGCCGCAGGGCGTCCGCGCATTTGCGGGAGACCTGCCGGAGCCTGAGCAGAAGATTACGTGGGCGACGCATTATGCACCAGACGTGGACTTGTTCAATCAGAAGGTCGACGGTACTGCGTGGAAGTCGAAGCCGAGCTGGTACATCGTAGCCACGCAAGACCGGACCGTGCACCCCGAGCTGCAACGCTTCGTCTCCAAGCGCATGGGCGCCAAAGTGACTGAGGTCGCGAGCAGCCACGTCCCTATGCTCTCCAAGCCCGACCTGGTGACTGACGTGATCCGGACCGCCGCAAAGGCCGTTCAGGCCCGCGCCACGGTCGCGTAGGGATCGCGGTTGACGAGCTTGGCGTCGCGGCGTTATAAGAAAAAAGGAGCTCGAGTCATGCCTGAATCAGCGGTGCATGTGCGGGTCATCGAGGAAACGTCTGCGTACTGGAGGGTTCTGTTCGAAAACCCGCCTTTCAACATTGTAGACGCCACCATATTCGAAGGGCTCCAGGATCTCCTCGCTCGAATGGATGCCACCCCGAGCCTGCGTGTCGTTGTATTCGAGAGCGCGAATCCTGACTTCTACCTTGCCCACTTTGATTTGACCGGCAAGACGGGGAACATCACCACAGCTGTCGGGCCTTCCGGCCTCCCGATTCTGATGGATACGTTCGTCCGCCTCACCAAGTCGCCGGTGGTCAGCATCGCGAAGATCCGAGGCTGCGTCCGGGGCGTGAGCAGCGAGTTCGTCCTCGCCTGCGACATGCGCTTTGCGTCGCGCGAGAACACGCGTCTGGGCCAACCCGAAGTGGGGGTGGGATTGCATCCCGGCGGCGGGGGTACGGAACGCCTCCCACATCTCGTCGGTCGCGGCCGGGCGCTGGAAATCGTTCTCGGCGCGAACGACTTCGACGGCGAGACTGCGGAACGATACGGATACGTCAACCGGGCATTTCCGGACGCGGAGCTGGACAGCTTCGTCGACGCGCTCGCTCGCCGGATTGCTTCCTTCGACCGGGGTGCTATCGCGGCGGCCAAGAACCTCGTTAACCAGGTCTCGTTGCCATCCGCCGACCGGCTCCTCGACGCCCTCAACTCCTTTCAGGCAGCCCTGACATGGACTGAAACGCAACAGCGAATCCAAGCTCTATTAAAGCGCGGACTCCAAAGTGACGGCGACTTTGAGCATCGGTGGCCCGCGGAGCTCGATACACTGCTTGAGACGTAGTCACCATGTGGCGATGCGCAGCTAGCCGAGCTGGCAAATTGCTTTTGCCAATCGCCACAACATGCACACTCGGCTTCATGGTACGAGGCAGGCCGTCTGATCCTGCGCCCTGACTCGGTTACCTCAATCGCAGGGCCTCGATGAGCGCCGAGAGCGCGACTCCCAGTTGCCGTCGACTGGGGTAGTAGAGGAAAAGCCGGCGCGGTGTATTCCGTCAACCTGGGAACGGGGTGGGGGACCGGGCGGTGGCCGCGACGAGCACACGCGACGTGCGCGCCGGCTCGATCGGTGGACAATCAATCGTGCTCACGATGCCCTCTCGATCTCGCCTTTCTCACACCGAACGATATCCGCCGCCCAGCAACAGCATATCGAGTCCGTCGGCCCATCCACTCGACGCTTTGCTCTTGGCGGCCAATACGGAACTCCTGTCGACCGAACGCCACCGTGACAGTCGTCTCGCCTTAGGTGTCGATGAGCGTCGCCAGCAGCTCGCCGAATCGATTCTCCATTTGCAGGACGATGCCGTGTTGCTCGGCCGCGATGAGGAAGTTCAAGCTGAGATTATAGGTCCGGTAAGAGCTAATCCGTCAACTTCGCCGCCGCTGGCGGGTGGTGGAACGGGGTAGGGGACGGGGCGGATCTCATAGGGCGCCTGCCTGCCTGGACTCTATCGGCTCTTGACGACGGCCAGCATCAAGTGTGATCATCCGCCGAGATAGCGACGAACGATGAACTACGATTCCACCACCGAACGCAGGGCTTCCGCTGGGAGCGCGCCCGCAATCCTCTCCGCGGTCGTCCGCTCCCGTCGGTCCCTGGCGCGGGCGGTTGCGATCGTGGCGTTCTGCGGACTCTCCACGGCCCTCACCGCGGGCGACCGGCAGCCGAAATCGCCCTGGGACCTCAAGCTGTTCCGCTTCGAGTTCGACAACGACACTTTCCTCGGATCCGACGACGCGTTCACGGCAGGTTGGAGCTTTCAGGTTCATTCGCGGGTGATGGATCGATGGAATCCCGCCTTTGCCGGCTGGATCGGCAAGTTGCCCGGCCTGGGCGACGACGGTCAGGGCCGCCGCGTCGCCCGCTGGGCGTTCGCGCTCAGCCAGATCATCCTGACGCCGGAGGACATCAGCATCGCCGCTCCCCAACCGAACGATACGCCGTGGGCGGGAATCCTCGGCGCGAGCGGCACCTGGTCGTCTTACGACAACAAGAGATTGGGTGCGATGCAGCTCTACCTGGGGTGCATGGGTCCCTGCTCGCAGGCGGAGCATGTCCAGAAGTTCGTCCACGAGGACCTCGGGTTCGGAGAGACGCCCGAGGGGTGGGCGAACCAGCTCTCGAACAAGACGCTGGTGAACCTGAATTATGAATACCGCCACAAGCTCTACGTGGTCGAGGAGGCGGCGTATCTGCCGGGACGGTTCGCCACCGACCTGGCTCTCGGCAGCGAGGCAGCCGTCGGGAATCTGACCACGCGCCTGAACGGCGAGGTCGAGTTCCGGTTCGGATGGGGCCTGCCGATGGGGTTCACCAAGAACCCCGATCCGGCAGGGATCGGCATGGTCCTCGACCCGGTCTACTTCGACCCGGAGAAACCGTTGACGAACCTGAAGGGCTGGCGCTTCTATTTCAACCTGACTGGACGCTACGCCTGGATCACCTACCTGGCGCCGGCCGAGGGGGGCCCGACCGAGAACGGAGGAACCCATCCCGCCCTGGATTCTTATCCCGGAGCAAAGCAAGGGCTCCTCGGTGTGCACCTTACGCGGGTCCCGTTCAGCGTCCACCTCACGTATTACCGTTACTTCGGCTCCCTTCCGAGCGGCCTCAATGGCGGGCTCGACTGGGTCAATTTCTCCTTCGAATATCGCTTTTAAGCCTGATTCGTTGCCTGGCCAGCGTCGACCCATTCAGCCATCCTTCGGATCGCTGGAGGTCGGCGCGATCTCCGCCCACAGGCGCTCCTGCAGCTCGCGAGGCAGCTTTTCGATCTCCGGTCTCTCCTCCCGGCCTTCCTGGACCAACTGGATCTCCAGGGCACCGCCGGGCGAGAACGCCTTGGCCGGGTAGATGTACGATTCCTTGGGTTGGTCGACGTGACGATCACATCGACTCCGGAATGGACCAGCTCGGTGGCAAGCTCGGGGAGACGGCTCATCCTGATCCACAGCCACGCGTGACAAGTTCCAAGCCGATACTTCCCCAAGACCTGAGGCCGACCGTTTGTATCGTCATCGTCGTCGCACCCTGTCTGCCCCACGCCACGCTTCACCTGCTGCCGGAAGCCGGAGCGAGGGACGAGCGTAGGCTGGAGGCGGTCAGGTGCAAGCGCTTGTTCGGCGTGGCGGACCTTTAAGATCGACGGCCGCCAAACTCATCCGCGTGAAGCGACACAAATTCCCGGACGCTCATCGCCGGCCGGCCGGTCACCCGCTCCACGCCGTCCGTCATCCGGTCAAACCGATCCGCCCGGTGTAGCTCGGCCAGCGTCACCAGATGCCGGGTCAGGTGCTCCGGCAACTTAGCCCTTTTCAGCTCCCGTTCCCAATCCTCGGGGGGAATGTCCGCGTACGTGACCTCACGGTTCAGCGCCTCCGAGTATTCCCGGGCGACCCCGTGCATGTCCTGCGACCGCGGACCGGTGAGTTCGTATATCCGGCCCAGGTGCGGCCCAGGGTCGGCGAGGACGGCAGCGACTACCCGAGCGACATCAGCCGCGGCAACCGGAGAGGTCTTGCCCCGCCCGAACGGCAATTCGATGCGGCCTCGGTTGCGGACGGCCGGACCGGTGAGGGGGAGGAAGAAGCCCTCCAGGAAGACCGTCGGCCGGATGGTGACGACCGGCAGGCCGGACCACGCGAGCGCCTGCTCGCTGAGCCAGTGCTGCCGCTGCTGAGGGCTCGGGGTGGTGTTCTGGATGCTCATCTGGGAGACGGTCATCTGGGACATGTTGACCAGGGCGTTCACCCCGACTTCCCGGGCGACCGCCGCCATAGTCACGCTCGCCTCCAGGTACCCGGCGGACACGGACATGCCGAAGTAGACCCGCCGACATCCGTTGACGACCCGATAGACATCGGCCGGTTCGAGTAGGTCTCCGACCACCACCTCGGCGCCAGCGGTCCGCAAGGCCGCAGCCCGGTCGTCCTCGCGGCGGACCATGGCGCGAACCGGAAGCCCGCGATCGAGGAGCAGGCCGGTCACGGTTCGCCCGACCGCCCCGAGTTGACCGGCTGCCCCGGTTACGAGGATCGATTCGTTAGCGGCCATGCAACTTCCCTCCCTTTCGCCGAACTAGAATTCCGTCTCGGGGACGGCTGCTTACCTGACTGCCTCGCGTCCAAATACGAGGCTGACGCCCGCCAGCTTACCCCAGGAATCCCAGCCTGGGGAACACCAACCCCTGACGTCCCGACTGGCCCAGGAGTCCCGCTACGCGTACTCCGGATCGAGATGCCTGTTCACTCAAACTACCACGAACGAACTTCAGTGCTCGTGAGCCACGGCGACTGGCAATGTGAACGTCACTGTCCTGGCCTGTCCGGGGAAGATTTGGTGGTTGGCGTTGACCAACTCAATCCGAATCTTGTGCTGCCCGACCGGCTTCAACCAATTGTTGGGCAATCCGATTCAACGAGATAGCGAAATGCCCGTCTCCCTGCTCGCGTGAAGTTACGAACGCGGATAAGCGGAACAAGCGGCCTCCTCGCCTCGCGAGCTGGAAACGATCGAGGAGCGCGCTCAGGACCGAAAGTCGAGGTTGTGGAGCGCGGTGAATCGGCTAGCCGGGATCAGAACCGACTGATCGACACGCGATGGGGGATCAGCCTTCGCAAGTGAGCCAACGGCGAGAGCGCCATAGTTTCCGCAGGCCGCCATCGTCAGACATGCCAACGGATATAGAACGCGCGACGCGCACGAACCCATCGGCCTCCCCTTCGGCGGGGCTGGATTGTGTGAGCAATACGGGGAGGGAAAATTCGTCTTCGGCATGTCTCCAAGACAGCGCATCTCGAAGCTGATCCGATTGCCACCCGCGCGAACGAGACTGAGGACGGCCAGGGGCCCATCGAGGACGAGTTGGGTGAGCGACATAGGCGTGCCTCGGTACGATTAGTCTTCGATCGGTGGTCGCGTTCGCCTCATGATGGCCACCGTTCACTTAATCGTGCCCTAGGATGGTTTCGCAGCTTTTGCAGCCGCCCAGAGCGACCCCGGATTGACCCGGTTCGGATGCAATGAGAGCAGCCTCTCGTAAAGCTCCAGCGGCGTCGATGTAGTTGGCAGGCAAGCGTTGAAGTCGTGGATGTAGCGTCGGGTTTCCTCGATGTGACGCGGCGAGCTGTCGGGATCAAGCACGCCATGTCCAGCCACGACTGCTTTCGGATGGAGGGAGTCGATTCTATCCAACGCTTGAAGCCACTCGTTCCTGGCCCTTTCGTCGCACTCCGCGAGATAAAGGTGTGTGTTGTTGTAAACACAATCCCCTGATACGACCAAGCCAATGGAAGGCACATACAGCGCCGTCGAGTGCGAAGTGTCGGTATGGCCGAGGTCGACGACTTTCAGCGCTTCTGTCTCAAGATAGAAGGTATCTCCATCGAGAACCTCCGGCGCTATCAACTGCGACGGAAGTTGTCCGGGGAAGCGCGGTTCCCAGACGGTTTTTAAAACGTCAGGTTTGATCTGGTTTTGAATGGCCGCGACCACAGGAGCGGTGGCGACTGCTTCGGCATTGGGAAATCTATCGAGCAAGACCTTCAGACCGAAGTAGTGGTCACCATGGGCGTGGGTGACGTAAATGGTGACAAGATTCTTGCCAGTCTCGACGACCCAATCCAGAAGCTCCTTCGAGTGCTGCGCGGACAGAAACGTATCAACGAGTACGGCATCACGTTCGCCATGAATGAGCGTCACTGTATTGGTTACCCACGCAAGATGCTCCTTGCCGGCGGGAATTCCTTGGGTGGAGCTGCCACGCTTCTTGGTAAGAAGTTCCCTTTTGAGCTTAGACGTAGACATGTATTCTCCAGTCTCGGCAAATGACGTGGCGCCATTATAGGTGCGCCTCCGTACGTCAGGTGTTCGATCAGTGGTCGGCCAGGTCGCCCAGCATCCGGGCCAGGTCCATTTCCGCGTCTCGGGTCTGGAGGCCGCGCTTCATCGCGGCCTGGATCCGGCTCTGGGCCTCGGGGTTGCGCACGCCCTCGCCGAAACCATTCACCCAGGAGGGTTGCCTCGGAGGCGCGGAATCGCCCTGCGGGCCAGCGTCTTCGCTTTTTCGATCTTGACCGGCCCCTCTTCGGATCCGCCAAGGCTGATCCGGAAGTAGGTATCGTTCTCCAGGACGAGAACGTACAGCCCTCCGGAAATGGCGTTGCCCATCCAGAAAGCCTCGGCACCGACGCCCTTCACTACCAGCGGCGGGCTGGACCCCTTCTCATCATCGTTCTTACGGACTGCAGGATGAAACAGCTTTTTCCATTGATCTCGTGGACTGTCTTCGGCCGGGTTCTTCGGGTCTCTCCGGGTCACCTCCAGGCTCACTGATTTGCTGAAGGTGGCCACGGTGTAGAAGCACTGGGCGACGGTAAAGACGGGCCGGTCTGGAGCGCTGCTTTTCGTGTCGGTCACCGGCTCACCCTGCACGGCCTCGATCTCGGCTCTGGTGATGATCGAGCAGGCGTCGAACTCCGCATGAGGGGACGCCGCCGAGAGCAGGACGAGGGATCCCATGATAGACAGCAAGACTCGAGTCCGCGGCAGGTAGCAGCCCGATTCGCTCGCCATCATGGACAGGCCGCAGCGATTGCCTGCGGCACGCACGCGTTGTTTCCTTGCGGACGTTCCGTGCCGTCGCTTGCCCGTCCGTAGGAGCCTTCCCGCGCCGTGTTGCGGGGAACCACCAGGTAGTACGTGCTCCCGGGCGGTTGCGGGAACGTCCTGGTCGTCGCGCCACTCGTGCTGCAGAACTTCTGCGTGTGGCTGGAGTAGGCGCCCAGCGTCCCCTCGTAGATCTCGTAGTCCGTGTCGCCCGTCCTGCACGAGGAGCCCCAGGTGAGCGTGAGATTCCCGCCGGCCGCCGAGATCGTGAGCGGTGTGCCTGGAACGCCGCCCCCGTCCGGGATCGATCCGGCCCTCGGGAAGACGGTGAGCGAGACGTTCGCCACACCGGAGTCGTCGTTGCCATCGCTGGCCCTGTAGGTGAAGCCGTCGATCCCGCTGAAGCCGGGGTTCGGCGCGAAGACGAACGTGCCGTCGGGAGTGAGCGCGAGCGACCCGTGCGCGGGGCCGCTGACGAGGATCGCGCTCAACGGGTCGCCGTCGGGGTCGCTGTCATTGGCGAGGACACCGGGCGCGGGGACCGCCAGCGTCGAGCCCTCGTTGAGGCTGTAGCCGTCATCGGCCGCCACGGGCGGCCGGTTGAGCCTGAATTGTGTTCCCCCGCGCGTCGAGTCGAGCTTGACGTTGTTCCCCTGGGCGTTCGTGAACGCCTGGCCGCGCAATCCCGCCAGGATCGAGCCGTGCCCCAGCGTCGGATGCCCCGCCGCCGTCAGGATGGCGTTCAGCTTGCTGATAGCAACTTTCAGCCTCACGGTCTTGCTCGTGGCATCGAACGCGCCAACGTCGAGGTCGCCCCGGTCGGTGTAGATGATCGCGCCGCCGAAGTCCCTGACGGCCGTGCCGTACTTGAAGGTCTGGACTCCGGTCGAATCGGCGCCGGCACGGAGGAAGAACTGATCGCCCCGGTCCG
>DASQAT010000044.1 GCA_035635555.1 Candidatus Dormiibacterota bacterium | reverse complement strand
CCTGGATGGTGCGGTACGGGGCGGCCTGGCTGCCGCAGCCGCTCGTGCAGGTGCTGTTGTCGTCCACGTACAGCGTGATCGCCCCGGCCGCCATCACCAGCCGCGCCACCACCCCCAGCGCGCACACCGCCAGCCCGCAGGCGACGAGCCTGACGGTGCGGGATCGGGTGTCAGTCCGCATGCGTGACGTTGCCTCTCCCACCCGTTCCCCGTGCGCGGCAGGGTGAGGACGTCACTGCGCGTTCGGTCGGGCGACCGAAACGCCTCCCTCCAGGCGTCCTGGCCACGGTCCCTCCGAAGATGAAGAGTCGGCTATCTGTGCGTAGAAGTTCTCGCCTTAAATACCGCCAAGTGACAGCTTGTCAAGCGATTTCGGTGCGACACTGGTAAGACGTGATTGTCCGCGTGCCCCGCGCAAAACGGGCATGATCGGCTCGCCATGTTCGCTCGCACGCGAAATGCATTGACAATCCTGACGGATCGCCGTAAATGATCTGTGGCCGCACAGGGTGTCCTGGGTTCCTTCCAGCGTAGAGACGGAGACGACGATGAAGAAAGTGCAGATTTCCATTTTCATGGCCGTGATTGCCTGGGCGGCGATGGCGCCGACACTTGCGGCGACTGCCAGGCCCGGTCCGGGTGTCACCGCGAGCGAACTCTCCCGCGATCTCTCGAGCGTTGCTCGGATGGCGGGAGCAAGCGAGGTTTCGAGGCGGCTCATCACCACGGATCTCGGAATGGGGGGGAATGCGCCTCTCACGGAGGGGCGCGCTGTCGCCATTCTCCAGATCGCCGGCTTCGCGGCGACGACATCCAGCCCCGATCGTCTCCTGACCCGCGATCAGGCCGATCTCCTGGTGCTGCAATTCCGTTCTGCTCTCGCTAGACCCGCGAGCAGGACAGGGTCGACCACAGAGAAGTCCGACCCGACTGACACTGTGGACTCATGCTTCGATCAGAAGACTCACGGTCTGTGCATGGACTGCTGCAAGGCTCTCGGTGGGGAGGCGAGTAGTTGCGCCAAGGCCTGCATGGTGATCAACAAGCCGAGCGCAAGCGAGCCGCTCCCCTGAAACGCCACCGGCGGCGCGCATTCACAGACCGCTTTCTCCGTGTCGGGGAAAATAACCCTGCTGCATAAAGTCACGGGACTCCCGCACACCGCGCTGTTGGCGAAATGGGCAACCCGAAAAACCTGCTTGACGTCAGAATTGTTTAGCCGTAGATTTCGGGGCGCTTTTGGCGAATTCTGCATTCATGGACGGTTAGGCGTGCCTGGAGTGATGCATAAGTATTGACATCGACTCAGTATCCATCTGAGGGGGGAGCCCACATGATGATGAGGAAGTCCTTGCTGGTCCTCACGGTCAGTGCCGTTGTGACCGTGGCCGCGTTCGCGGCGGCGAGCAGCGCCCAAAAATCCACCGTCACGGTGGGTGATTTTGCCGTGAAGGTGACAAAGGCGATCGGCCAGCCGGTGAGCACGCCGACCGCCGCCGTCGATTCCCTCAAGTCGCTCGGGGTGAAGATCGACGACGCGAACGCGAGATTGACTGAAGGGACGGCCGCCCGAATCCTCGCGGATCTGGGCCTGCGGGTCTCGACCGCGAACCCCGACAGTGCCGTCAGCTCGGGGAAGGCGGACCAGCTCGCGGCAGTTGTCGGTCTCGCCAGCAGCGCTTCCAGCATCAGTCCGGACACTGATTTCCCGACGCAGTGCCTGGACAACAAGAACCGCGGCAATTGCCAGGATTGCTGCAAGGCGGCTTTCGGCTGTGCCCCGAGTCCGGCCCTGTGTGATTTTGCTTCCGGCTGCGCCAAGTTCTGCAAACAGGTCATACCTCCGGGGCAGCAGAGTCCATCGGATCCTCAGCCCTAGTCCAGGCGTCATCGAACGAGACCGCGAGCGCCCCTCCCGGAGACGGGACGGGGCGCTCGACTTTTTTGGGCGGCGTCTGCATCGCCCCGTGCGAGAATATGGTTCCCATGATGCGCATCGGTCATGTCGTTCTCGACGAGCCCACCATCCTGGCCCCCATGGCCGGGATCACCGACCAGTATTTCCGCCTCATCCTGAAGCGGATCGGCGGAGTCGGCCTGGTGACCATGGAGTTCATCTCCTCGGAGGCGCTGACCCGGGGGAACGAGAAGACGCGCCACATGATGGAGTTTTCCGAGGAGGAGCGCCCTCTGGCCATTCAGATTTACGGCAGCGATCCCCAGCGTATGGCCGATGCCGCGGAATTCGTTCAGGCGCTCGGCGCGGACATCGTCGACATCAACATGGGCTGTCCCGCCAACAAGGTCCTCAAGGGGTGCGCCGGCGCTGCTCTGATGGGCGACCTCGGACTGGCACGGGACATCATCCGGACGGTGCGGCGACGCGTCACTCTACCGCTCACCGTCAAGTTCCGCGCGGGACTCGACGACGCCCGATCCAACTATCTCGAGCTCGGCCGGATTTGCGAATCGGAGGGTGTGGATGCCGTGGCCCTGCACGCGCGCACGGCGCGCCAGATGTTCAGCGGCAAGGCCGACTGGGGGCGTATCCGCAGGCTCAAGGAGGCGGTCCGGATCCCCGTGAGCGGCAACGGAGACGTGGAGGAGCCCGCCGACGCTCTCGCTCTTTGGGCAGCGACCGGCTGCGACGGCGTTATGATCGGTCGGGCGGCGATCAAAAATCCTTGGATCTTCCGACAAATCGCCGCGGCGCGGGCGGGAACCCTGCCCCGGCAGCCTTCGATCGAAGAGCGGCGCGAACTCATCCTGTACCACTTCTCGCTTCTGCGCGAGCGCGAAGAGGAGCGCTTCGCCCTGCACAAGATCCGCACCTTCACCGGCTGGTATACGCACGGCCTGCCCAACGGCCGGGTCCTGCGCCAGCGGATCAACAGCCTGGTCTCGGTCTCGGAGTTCATGGATGCGATCGAGGAGTTCTTCCAGGTCCTCGTCGCCGCCTGATCGCTACAGACTCTCCATCCTGCCGTACCACAATTTCAGGTGTGGAAACCCGGAGGAGATTTCGCTCCGGCCGGATCGGACCAGGCTGACGAGGAAGGCATACAGGGAGATGTCGGCCAGCCCGGGTCTGTTTCCGAACACGTGGGCGCGTTGCGAGAAAAGCTGCTCGAGATTCCGAAACTGCGTTTCGAGGTGCCGCTCGAGCTCGCGGCGCTCGGCGCCCTGCAGCGGGGCGCCCGAATCGGTCCGGTCCTCCAGGATCGAACGCAACAGGGGACCAAGGACCTCGTCGGCGTAGTCCTCGACGATCCAGGCAAGCGCCTGCTCGGCCGGATCGCCCGGAAGAATGGCCGTGTCGCCGTAGCGCGCTATGAGGTAGCGGAGGATGCGGGTGGAATCGGGGATGACGCGCTCTCCGTCGCACAGCACCGGAACGAGTCTCTGCCCGGAGACCTCTTCGACCCGGCTGCGATCACCGGGTTCGATGACCTCCGCTTCGTAGGGCAGCTTCATATGCCTGAGGGACAGCCTGACTTTCTCACAGAAGGGGCAGGCCTCGAAGTGGAGGAGCTTCAGCGACATGAGCCGTACCGGTCAGCCTCTGCTGAACGAGCGTCGCCACCAGCGCCGCTTTGGCTTCGCCTCGGCCTGTGCGTCCGCTGCGGCGCCGTCCGCCCCGACACGCGCGGCCGGGGGCGGCCCCGGGTCGATGTCCTGGGACGGTCGTGGGGAGTGGGGCGGCAATGCGGGCTCGGACCTCGGAGGTGCCGCTTCTTCCCGCCGGGACGAATCGGCGGAGCCGTTGCCACCCGGCGTCACGCCTCTCCGCTGTGTCCCGAATGCCGATCGGGCATCCCCCTGCGGTGATCCGGCCGGGCGCGTACCCGGGCCACCGCGTCCGCGATGTCGTCGGCGTCGGCGCCGTCTGTGATGCGGAGCGCCCTGGAGAGCGTCCGTCACAGGGAGCTCGGCCAAACGCGGCATCACCGGGCCGGCCGCGACTTCCGCGCGTGGCGGGGTCGGGAGGCTCCCCTCGTCATCGGGTCCCTCGGAATAGGCGGGAGCTTCGTCCTGCTCTCCGGAGCGCGCGTCGGATGCCCCGGGCGGGAGCGGCGCGCCGCCGCGCGCGGGCGGGGCCGTCATCATGGCTCCCTCGGGCCGCTGCGCCGCGTCCTGGGGAGGAGCGCTCATGGCGCCCGGCGTCTGGCGATGACGGCGACGCCGCCTGCGCCTTGACGGGCCCTCGGCCGCTTCGCGCGGAGGCTGGGGAGGGGCCGCGCTCTCCTGCGTCTCCGGGGGGCGCGGCAGGGGTTGCAGCGTGCCCGATACCAGCGCCTTGTCCACCGTGTCGGCGGTGACCATCGGCTGGACCTCCGGCTCCTCGCGGCGGACCTCCTCGATCTCGAACTGGCTGGCCTTCATGCGCGCTTCCGGCGCCACCTCGATCGACACCCTGTAGCGTCCCTCGAGTCGCGCGAGATCGTCCCGCTTCTGGTTGAGAAGGTGGAGGGCGACCTCCGGCGGCAGGAAGACCTTCACGCCCGAGATGTCACCCTTCACCACGCGCGCCTGAATCTTGCGGAAGGCGGCGCGCGCCGCGGCCTCGGGAGTTCGTACGGTGCCGTCCCCCTGGCAGGTCGGGCACTCCATGAACGATGAAGAGGCCTTGGTGGAACGGATGCGCTGGCGCGACACCTCCATCAGGCCGAGCTTGCTGATGCGCGTGACGTCGTAGCGCGCCTTGTCGCGCGACATGGCATCGGCGAACGCGCGCTCCGTCTGCCGGATGTGCTTGCTCGACTCCATGTCGATGAAATCGATGACGATGAGGCCGCCGATGTCGCGCAGGCGCAGCTGCCGGGCGATTTCTTCCGCCGCCTCCAGGTTGGTGCGCGTCGCGGTGTCCTCGCTGCTGGCCGACCGGATCGAGCGGGCGGAGTTCACGTCGATCGCGGTCAGCGCCTCGGTTTGATCGATGGAGATCGAGCCGCCCGACTTGAGCTGGACCGTACGCTTGTAGATGCGCTCGATCTGGTCTTCGACGTTGTGCTTCGTGAAGATCGGCTTGTCGCCGGTATAGAGCTTCACCACGTCCGCCTTGTCGGGCATGTGGGCCTCGAAGAACTTCCGGGCGCGCACGTAGGCGGGTTCGTCGTCGATCAGGACCTCCTCGATGTCGGAGGTGAAGTAGTCCCGGATGGTGCGGATCACGAGATCGCGCTCCTGGAAGATCAGCGCGGGAGGCTTCACCTGCTCGGCGGCGGTCTCGATGGTCCTCCAGAGCTCCAGAAGCGATTCGAGGTCTGCCTGGAGCTCACGGGGGCTCGTCTCCATGCCCGCAGTGCGCACGATCACGCCAAATCCGGAGGGCACCGTCAGCTCATCGAGAATTTTCCGCAGCCGCTCGCGCTGCTCGGCGCTCTCGATCTTCCGGGAGATGCCGGCGGCGTCGGCCCCCGGCATCAGGACGAGATACCGTCCCGGCAGGGAATAGTAGGTGCTCATGGTCGGGGGCTTGTTGCCGAAGGCGTCGCGGATGACCTGGACCAGGACCTCCATCCCCTTGTCGAGATGGCGGCTGATCCTCGCTCCCCGGCCCTTACCGGCCGCCTGGCCGCCGTTGCGGCTCGGATAGAGCTTGAAGTTGACCTCGTCGAGCGGCAGGAACCCGGCGCGCTCTCCTCCGTAGTTGACGAAGGCGGCCTCCAGGGCGGGGTTGATCCCTTCCACGACGACCTTGAAAATGTTCCCTTTGAGATGTTCTTTGCTGAGGGTCTCGATCTCGAAGACGTCGAGGACGCCGTTCTCGACGATCGCGACGCGGTTTTCCTCTTCCGCGGTCACGTTGACGAACATCGATTTTGGCATTGAATCTCCTCGCGCTCCCGTCCCCGGGGCCAGCCTCCTTGGCCGGTCATGTCCCGCGGTCAGCGCCTCGCGGCGGGCTCGACCGTGCCTGCCATGGGGCCGGCCTGGGAGCTCCACCACGAGGAGGGCAGTATAGCACCCTGCCCCGCATGCAAAGAAGATGGGGCCTCCGATTTCCCGGCGCAAGCCCGGGGCGGCCTCGGCCTCCCGGGGGGGCTCGGGTCCTGTGCTAGACTCGCGCGCATGCCGCGGGGCATGCGACTGGTCATCGTCGGGGCGGGGCCGATCGGGCTTGAAACGGCCCTCCTCGGGGCGCACCTGGGATACGAAGTCGCTGTTCTGGAGGTGGGACGGGTCGGGGAGAATCTCCGATCCTGGGGTCACGTTCGAATGTTCTCCCCGTGGGAGATGAACTGCTCCTCCCTGGGGCTGCGGGTCTTGAGGGGCGAAGGGGTGCGGCCATGCCGGGACGCCGGGACCGCCCCGACCGGGCGCCAATACCTGGCGGACTATCTCCTTCCTCTGGCGAAGAGCCGCCCCCTGCGCGGCGCCGTGCGGGAGCGCACCCGGGTTCTGGCCATCAGCCGCGACGCGACTCTCAAAGAGGACCTGCCCGGCAACGACGCGCGCGCCGTCCGGCCGTTCCGCATTCTCGCCGAGCGAGGAGGACGACAGGAGGTCCACGCGGCGGACGTCGTGATCGATGCCTCCGGCACGTGGGGGCAGATGAGACCGCTGGGCGACGGCGGCATTCCCGTCCCGGGAGAGAGCCAGGCGGCGTCGTTCATCGATCGCGGAATCCCGAACTTAGCGAGCCCCCGGGTCGCCGCCCTTTTCGCCGGCCGGACGACTCTCCTTGTGGGAGCCGGTCACTCGGCGGCCACATCCGCGGTCGCCCTGTCGGCGCTCGCCGCGCGGCATCCGCGCACCCGGGTCATCTGGGTCTTCAGGAGCACGCGGCGTCCGCTGTATGCGGGTGTTCCCGGCGAGCTCCTGCCCGCGCGCGGAGCCCTTTGCGCCGAGGCAAGCCGGCTGGCCGCGGGGCGCAACCCGCGATTCGAGGCGTGCCCGGGAAGCGTGGTCGAATCGATCCTCGTGAAGGGCGGGCGGGACCGGGGGCGCCTCGAGGTGTCTCTGCGGGGAGGAGGACGTCGGCGGCGGAAGATCGTCGATCGGATCATCGCCAACGTCGGGTCTACACCGGACTCGTCGATCCACTCCGAGCTCCAGGTCCACCTGTGCTACGCCACCTGCGGGCCAATCAAGCTCGCGGCCGTACTTCTGGGGAAGGGGGACGACTGCCTGGCGCAGCCCGCGCCTTCCGCCGACCTGCTCTCCCATCCCGAGCCGGATTTCTACATCATCGGCAGCAAGAGCTACGGTCGGAATGCGACCTTCCTGCTGCGCGCCGGCCTGGAGCAGGTCGACGCCGTGTTCGCGGGCCTTGCCCGTGGAGCGCGCCCCCTGCAGGACGCCGTCCCGTCGCCCGGGAGGCGTCGGACGGGCAGCTCCGGCGTTTCGGCGACCGGGCCGCGGAATTCGGGCCACCTCCCGGAGACGCGAGCGTGAACGGGGCGCCCGTCCCGGACGGGGGCGTTCCCTCCCACCCGCACGCCCCGATGCTCGCCCTGGACACGCTCTGGCTCTATGTGGCCGGCACGATCTGCAACCTGCGCTGCACGCATTGCTTCATCTCCTGCGCCCCCGACAATCACAGCCACGGCATGATGACGGTCGAGGAGACTCGCCGGCACCTGGACGATGCCAGAGCGCTCGGCGTCCGCGAGTACTACCTCACGGGAGGGGAGCCGTTCATGAATCGCGAGCTCCTGCCCATCCTCGAGGCGACGCTGCGCCAGGGGCCGGCGAACGTGCTGACCAACGGGCTGTTTCTCGATGCGAGCACCTGCCGGGCTCTGCGAGCGATCGCCGACGCTTCGGAATACTCGCTCGACGTCAGGGTGAGCCTGGACGGGTGGGGCCCCGAGGATCACGACCGGATCCGCGGCTCCGGGACGTTCAGGAGGGCCGTCCAGGGGATCCAGACTCTGGCCGCGCACCGTTTCCTTCCGGTCGTGACGGTCACCGAGGCGGCCGTCGGCGTCGGAGGGGGTGAGGGCCGGGCGCGGATGCTGGAGCTGTTGCGTTCTCTGGGTCTGGCGCGGCCCCGTGTCAAGGTGCTGCCGCTCTGGCGGATCGGCGCCGAGGCCGCGAGAGCGCGAGGCTACGAGATGTGGGAGCGTCTGTCGCCGGACACTGTGACACGCGAGGGTCTGGAGGCCCTGCAATGCAGCACGGGGAGGGCGGTGACGACGCGTGGAGTCTACGTCTGCCCGATCCTGGTCGAGGAACCCGGCGCCCGCCTCGGTGCCGGCTTGCGCGAAGCGATCCGGCCCTTCCCGCTCACGCACGGCGCCTGCCACACCTGCTACCTCACGGGCGTCACCTGTCGCACATGACTCAGTCCGGCCTGACCTCGTTCCCGGACAGGGCGGCCTTTTTCGGGGGCGTCTACAACAACTCCCCGGCGCTCGAGGCGGCGATACAGGACGCGCGTCACCGCGGTGCCGAGGTCCTCTTCTGTCTCGGCGATCTGGGAGGATTCGGTCCGCATCCGGAGAGGGTCCCGGCCCTTCTCCGGGAGCACGGCGTGACGGTGATCCAGGGAAATTACGAGGAGTCCGTCGGCCATGACAGAGACGATTGTCAGTGCGGGTACACGGACCCGCGCGACAACCGGTTCGCCCAGATCGCCTACGACTATACCCGGGCGAACACGCCGCGCGCGTTCAAGGAATGGTACCGGGAGCTCCCGCCCACCCACCGGATCGAGATGGGCGGTCGCAGAGTGCTGCTGTGCCACGGGTCGCCCCGCCGCCAGAACGAATTTCTGTGGCAGTCGACGTCCCCCGTGCCGTTTCTCGAGAAGCTGCTTCGCGATCACGGGGCGGACGTCATTCTGTGCACGCACACCGGGCTGCATTGGAGCCGGACCCTGCCCGGGGGTGGGCAGGTGATCAACGTCGGCGCTCTGGGACGGCCGGCCAACGACGGGGCGACGCACGTCTGGTACACCCTCCTGACGGCGGCCCGCACCGGAGCGACCGGCCGGTCGGGTCCCCTGGGCGTCGAGTTCGTCCCGGTCGTGTACGACCACGAACGACTGGCGCGCGACATGCGTGGGGAAGGACTCCCCGAGGAATTCGTGGAGACAATCCTCACGGGGTGGTGGACCACCTGCCTGGAGGTCCTGCCCGCCCGCGAGCGCGAATCCGGGCGCTTCTAATATAGAATCCGCCCCGCCGAACATCAGGGCACCTGAACGGAGGAGATGGATGGCAGAGGCAGCGCGCGCCGGCGGTCACCTCGTCGGATTCGCGCAGACGGCGCGCACGGATCGCTTCTGGGTCGGACCGCTCCTGACGATCCTCGGCCTGGGCGGCTTCGCGGTGTATGCGACGTGGGCCGCGTTCCAGGGGTCGTATTACTCGTACGCTTCGTATATCTCGCCGTTCTATTCACCCCCGCTGTTCATCGATCCGGCCGCCCCCGGCTCCGCCCCTCTCATGCATGCCTGGTTCGGCGCGTGGCCGGGGTGGTGGCCGTCGTTCCTTCCCGCCTCCCCCGCCTTCCTGATCCTCATCTTCCCGGGGGCGTTCCGGGCCACCTGCTACTATTATCGCAAGGCGTACTACCGCTCGTTCTTCGGAACGCCCCCGGGCTGCGCCGTCGGTCCGGTCCGGCGTGGTCGCTACCGGGGGGAGACCGGGCTCCTGGTGGTCCAGAACCTGCACCGCTACGCGCTTTATTTCGCCATCGCGTTCATCTTCATCCTGTACGTCGACGCCTACCAGGCCTTCTTCCGCGACGGGCGGATCGGAGTCGGGGTGGGAAGCGTGGTCCTGCTCGTGAACCCGACGCTCCTGGCGGCCTATACGTTTGGATGCCATTCCTGGCGCCACCTCGTGGGGGGGAGGCTCGACTGCTTCTCCTGCGAACGCGGCGGCCCCGTGCGCCACGGGATCTGGCGGGGCGCGTCGGCGCTCAACGCCCATCACATGCAGTGGGCATGGGTGAGTCTCTTCTGGGTCGCGTTCTCCGACCTGTACGTCCGCCTGCTCTCGATGGGCCTCATTCACGACATCAGCACCTGGGGCTAGCCGATGCTCGACGTGGCCGAGATACAGACCTTCGAGCACGACGTTCTGGTCATCGGCGCCGGCGGGGCGGGTCTGCGCGCCGCGATCGAATGCTCCGCGCGCGGCCTCAGCACCGGCCTGATGTGCAAGTCGCTCCTGGGCAAGGCCCACACCGTCATGGCCGAGGGGGGCGTGGCGGCGGCCCTCGGCAACGTCGACGGACGCGACAACTGGAAGGTGCACTTCCGAGACACCATGCGGGGCGGCAAGTTCCTCAACCAATGGCGCATGGCGGAGCTGCACGCCCGGGAAGCTCCCGACCGGGTGCGCGAGCTGGAGGAATGGGGAGCCGTGTTCGATCGCACCCGGGACGGCCTGATCAGCCAGCGGAATTTCGGCGGGCACCGCTATCCGCGCCTGGCGCACGTCGGTGACCGGACCGGCCTCGAAATCATCCGCACGCTCCAGGACCACGCGGTCCACAAGGGGTTCGGCGTCTACATGGAGTGCGCGGCCCTGCGGCTCCTGCTGGACGGAGGGCGTATCGCCGGTGTCCTGGGCTACTGGCGCGAATCCGGACGCTTCGTCCTGTTCAGGACCCGGGCGATCGTCCTGGCGACCGGCGGGGGAGGGCGGGCCTGGCGGATCACGTCCAACTCCTGGGAGTACTCCGGTGACGGCTATGCCATGGCCTACGAGGCGGGCGCCGATTTGATGGACATGGAGTTCACGCAGTTCCATCCCACCGGCATGGTGTGGCCGCCCTCGGTGCGCGGCATTCTCGTGACCGAGGGCGTGCGCGGGGACGGCGGCGTCCTTCTGAACAGCGCCAGGAAGCGCTTCATGTTCGATTACATCCCGGAGAAATTCGCCTCCGAGACCGCCGCCAGCGAAGAGGAGGCGAACCGCTGGCTCAAGGGAGACAAGACCGCGCGCCGGCCGCCCGAGCTCCTGACGCGCGACGTCGTGGCGCGTGCCATCACGAGGGAGGTCAATGAAGGCCGCGGCTCGCCGCACGGTGGTGTGTTCCTGGACATCGCCTCGCGCGTGCGGGGGGAGACGATCAAGAAGAAGCTCCCCTCCATGTACCATCAGTTCAAGGAGCTCGCCGAGGTGGACATCACGCGCGAGCCGATGGAAGTCGGGCCGACGCTGCACTACTTCATGGGGGGCATCCGTGTCGATTCCGACACCCAGATGTCCACCGTGCCGGGTCTGTTCGCCGCCGGAGAGGCCGCGGCGGGGATGCACGGCGCCAACCGGCTGGGGGGCAACTCGCTCTCCGACCTCCTCGTGTTCGGAAGGCTGTCGGGCATCGGCGCGGCGCAGTATGTCAAGGGTCTCGGGGCCGTGCCGCGGGTCCACGAAGACGAGGTGCGGGCAGCGGTGCGCGGGGCCACGGACATTCTGAATCGCGAGAGCGGCACGAATCCGTACGTCGTGCACGAGCAACTCCAGGAGATCATGGGTCGATACGTCGGGATCGTCCGCGCGGAAAGCGAGCTCCGGACCGCGCTCGAGGAGCTCGAAAAGCTGAAGGCCGAGGCCGCGAAAGTGAAGGCTGCCGGCGCGGCCCAGTACAACGCCGGATGGCACGAGGCGCTCGACCTGAAGTCGCTCCTGATCACCGCGGAGGCGGTCACTCGCGCCGCGCTCGTGAGGCAGGAGAGCAGGGGGGCGCATACCCGCGTCGATTATCCCGGCGAGCGCGACGAGTGGCAGAAGGCGAATGTCGTCGTGCTGAGGGGCGGCGACGGACGCATGGAGACGCGGGTCGTGGACCGGCAGGAGCCGCCGAAGGAGCTGGCCGCGATCGCCTTCGCCAAGATCGAGGACCTGGAGGCCGGACGTGCCTGAGCGCACCTTTCGAGTCTGGCGCGGCACGGCGGCGGGCGGTGCGTTCGTCGAGTATGGCGTGGACGTCGATCCCGGCATGGTCGTCCTGGACGTCCTGCACCGGATCCAGGCGAGACTCGCCAACGACCTGGCAGTGCGGTGGAACTGCAAGGCGGGGAAGTGCGGGTCCTGCAGCATGGAGATCAACGGGAAGCCGAAGCTCGCCTGCATGACGCGCATGAACCAGTACTCCGCCACCGAGATCATCACCGTGCAGCCGATGAAGACCTTCCCGGTCGTCAAGGATCTGGTGACGGACGTCTCCTGGAATTACGAGCAGAACAAGCGGATCCCGCCGTTCCGGCCGCGGCCGGGAGCCACCTCGGGGCCGTACCGCATGATGCAGGAGGACGTGGACCGGGTGCAGGAGTTCCGCAAGTGCATCGAGTGCTACCTGTGCCAGGACGTCTGCCATGTCCTGCGCGACCAGTCGTGCAAGGACGCCTTCGTCGGGCCGCGCTTCATGATTCGACTGGCGTCTCTCGAGATGCACCCGCTCGACACGGACGACAGGATCCCCGCGATCCGACGGGAGTTCGGGTCGGGCCTCTGCAACATCACGCGCTGCTGCACCGAGGTCTGCCCCGAGCACATCCAGATCACCGACAATGGCATCATCCCGCTCAAGGAACGGGTGGCGGACCGCTATTTCGATCCGCTCCTTGGGCTGGTCCGAAAGCTCCTCAGGAGGTAGAGACATGCCGCGAGCCAAGCAGTTGACCGTCCAACTCGCCAACAAGCCCGGGACCCTCTCCCAGGTCGCCCAGTCCCTCGGCAAGGCCCGGGTGAACATGCGCGCCCTGGCGGTTTTCGAGGGACGCGCCAAGATCATCGCCGACGATCCGGCGAAGGGCAGGGAGGCGCTGCAGAAAGAGGGGTTGTACGCTTCGATCGAAGACTGCCTGACCGTGGACATGGCGGACCAGCCCGGCTCGCTCGGAGACATCTGCTCCCGCCTCTCGGGAGCCGGAATCAACATCGACTACGCCTACACCGGCATCACCCAGACGCCCGGCAAGGCGATCGTCGTCATGGTCGTGAGCGATCTGGACAAGGCGGCGAAGATCGTCGGCTGACGGGAAGCCGTCGCGACCCTGCGGCCCTTCGCGGTGAGGCGCCGCCGGATGGTCGCTCAGTCTTCCTGGTATCTCTGCTTCAGCGCCTGGATGACGGCGGGATCGGCGAGGGTCGTCGTGTCGCCGAGGGCGCGGCCCTCGGCGATGTCCTTGAGAAGCCGGCGCATGATCTTCCCCGAACGTGTCTTGGGAAGCTCGGCGGCAAACACGATGTCGTCGGGGCGCGCCAGGGCGCCGATCTTGTGCACGACGTGGGCCTTCAGCTCGGCCACCAGACCGGCCTCGGCGGCGATTCCTTCCTTCAGAGTGACGAACGCGGCCAGCGCCTGGCCCTTGAGGTCGTGGGTCTTGCCCACGACGGCCGCCTCCGCCACCGCGGGATGGTCGACCAGGGCGCTCTCCACCTCCATGGTGCCGATGCGATGACCCGCGACGTTCAGGACATCATCCACGCGTCCGAGGAGCCAGAAGTAGCCCTGACGGTCCCGCTTCGCGCCGTCTCCCGGGAAGTAGGTCTTCGTATTCCACTTGGACCAGTATTGACTCACATAGCGGTCCGGATCCCCGAAAATCGTCTGCAGCATCGCCGGCCAGGGGCGGGTGATCGCCAGATAACCCCCTCCATTCCTCACGACCCGGCCGCGATCATCCAGGACCTCGGCCGAGACGCCGGGGAAGGGGTGGGTCGCGGAGCCGGGCTTGGTCACGGTGATCCCGGGAAGCGGCGTGATCATGATCATGCCGGTCTCCGTCTGCCACCAGGTGTCGACGATCGGGCAGCGCCCGCCGCCGATGGATCTGTGGTACCAGATCCAGGCCTCCGGGTTGATCGGCTCGCCCACGGTGCCGAGAAGCCGCAGCGAGGCAAGATTGAACTTCTCCGGCCACTCGACGCCCCAGCGCATGAAGGCGCGGATCGCCGTCGGCGCCGTGTAGAGGATGGTGACGCCGTATTTCTCGCAGATTTGCCAGAACCGTCCGCGATCAGGCCAGTCCGGGGCGCCCTCGTACATCAGGACCGTCGCGCCGTTGGACAGAGGGCCGTAGACCACGTAAGAGTGCCCGGTGACCCAGCCGATATCCGCCGTGCACCAGTAGACGTCCTCCGGCTTCAGGTCGAAGACCATGCGCGTCGTGGTGTGCACGCCGACCATGTATCCGCCGGTGGCGTGCACGATCCCCTTCGGCTTGCCTGTGGTCCCCGAGGTATAGAGAATGTACAGCATGTCCTCGGAGTCCATCGGCTCCGGAGGACAGACGGCGGAGCGACCGCGCATCAGGTCGTGCCACCACTGATCCCGCCCCTCCTTCATCAGCACCGGGAAGCCGCCGCGTCGTACGACCACCACGTGTCGGATGCTGGGCGTGCCGAGGAGCGCCTGATCCGCGAATGTCTTGAGCGGTACCTCGGTGCCGCGGCGGAAGCCGCCGTCGGCCGTCACCAGGACCGTGGCCTTCGCGTCGTTGATGCGTTCCTTGAGGGACTCGGCCGAGAATCCGCCGAACACGACGCTGTGAACCGCTCCGATCCGCGCGCAGGCCAGCATCGCGATCGCCAGCTCCGGCACGAGCGGCATGTAGAGCGTGACCCTGTCCCCCTTCTTCACGCCGAGGTCCTTGAGGACGTTCGCGAAACGGCAGGTCTCGCGGAAGAGTTGCGCATACGTCAGGGTGCGCTCCTCGCCCGGCTCGCCTTCCCAGAGGATCGCGGCCTTGTTCCCTACAGCCGTGCCGATGTGGCGATCGAGGCAATTGACGCTGGCGTTCAGCTTCCCCCCGACGAACCAGCGGGCGCGCGGGGGATTCCAGGCCAGGACCTTCTTCCAGGGTTTGAGCCAGACGATGTCCCTGGCGCAGGCGGCCCAGAATGCCTCGGGATCGCGGTCCGCCTTGCTGTAGAGGGACTTGTCCCGGACGACAGCACTCCGCCTGAATGCGGCGGCGGGACGGAACACCCTCTCCTCGCGGAGCAGGACGTCGATGCTGGACTCGGCCCTGGAATCCGGGGTCTTGCGCGGCACCGTGCACCTCGCCGTGGGAGTGTCGAAGCAGGGGCGAGACTATAGCCAATGCGGATCCGGAGTGTCAAACCCGCGCGGCGCTCGCCGAAGCCGGGTCGCCGCGCATTTGGTAGGATCACGCGCCGGAAGAGGACGATCATTCCGTCGCGGGAGGTCACGTGACCGTGCTGAACTACCTGATCTCGCGGGCGCTGCCGTTCGTGCCGCGCCCCGTCGTGAGGACCTTCTCCCTGCGCTACATCGCCGGCGATTCCCTCGAGGAGGCGGTGCGCGTGCTGCGCGTGCTGAACGGCGCGGGCTGCATGGCGACGCTGGACGTCCTCGGCGAGGAGGTGGACCGGCGCGATCTCGCGGATGCGGCGGTGAGAGAGTACCAGCGCGCCCTGAGCGTCATCCATCATGAAAGGCTCGACTCGAACGTCTCGATCAAGCTGACCCAGCTGGGCCTCAAGATTGATTTCGAGTTCTGCCTCGCGAATGTCCGTGCGCTCGTCCGGGCGGCAAGCGATCAGGGGAACTTCGTGCGGATCGACATGGAGGACTCGAGCTGCACGACACCGACGCTCGATCTGTATCGGAGGTTGAGGGGGGAGGGGCTCGACAACGTGGGGGTGGTCCTGCAGGCGTGCCTGCGACGAACTCTCGAGGACGCCCGGAGTCTGCCGGGGGGCTCCAATGTCCGGCTCTGCAAGGGGATCTACGTCGAGCCCAGGACGATCGCCTATCGAAACCGGGGGGTCGTCAACAAGAATTACGCGCGCGTTCTCGAGGACATGATCGAGCGCGGGCATTATGTGGGAATCGCCACGCATGACGAGGATCTGGTCTGGGAGGCCATCCGTCTCATCGACGAGAAGCGTCTGGCGCGCGACCGCTACGAATTCCAGATGCTCCTGGGGGTGGACGAAGAGCTGCGCGGTCTCATCCGAAAAGCCGGCCACCGCATGCGCGTGTACGTTCCCTACGGTCCGCACTGGTATGCCTACTCGGTGCGGCGCCTGAAGGAGAACCCGAGCATCGCGGGTTACGTCGTCGCCAACCTGCTCGGACGGCGCGCCGGGGCCCCCTGAGACCCCGGGTGCCGCCACGCGGGACGCGGGCGACCCCGATCCCGCCCGGACCTCACGCGATCCGGCGATCGCGGTCGTCGGTGGTGTTCTTCCCGAGCTCGGGTGGGTGGGTGGTCCCTTCGCGTCCCGGACGCAGCGGGGCCGCCTGCGCGAAGGTGATGGTGACTTCGGTCCCCTGGTGCGGCGCGCTCTTGATCGTGATGTCGGCCCCGATGATGTCGAGCATCTGCCGGGCGGCCCAGAGTCCGAGCCCCACGCCCTTCTTCTCCGGCTTGGTCGTGAAGAACGGCTCGAACACCTGCTTCATGTGCTCCGGGCGTATGCCGATCCCCGAATCCCGCACACGCGCGATCACACGCTCCCCCTGGTGCGCCGTCTCGACGACGATCGTGCCCCCCCCGAAGGGCATCGCCTCCACCGCGTTGACGATGATGTTGAACAGAGCCTGGTGCACGCGCATCGCCGACCCCATCACCGGCGGCACCACGGCATAGCGTTCCTCGAAGACGATCTTCTTCTCGGAGGCGCGTCGCCGGCAGAGCAGGATCGATTCATGCAGCAGGATATTGGCGCTGAACGGGGCCCGCCCCGGCTTGGTGAGAGCATAACCGGCCAGGTGGCGCAGGGTTTCGTGGAGGGTCTCGCCCCTGCTCCCGAGCCCCGCCACCCGCTCCCGCAGCGCGTCCGGGAGACCGCTGTCGACGGCGAGCGTCTTGAGTCCGTCCAGGAGACCCTGGAGCGGCTCCCTCATCTGGTGCGCGACGATCTCGAGGTAGGCGCTCAGGGATCGGTAGGTTTCGTTCGCCATGATATGGTCCTGGCTGAACCGGAGCTCCTCCTGCACATCCAGGAGGAGCCGAACATGCTCTTTGTCGCGGCGGCGATAGGCGACGAGGACGCCGAGCGCGTAGGCGGCGATCAGCACGGTGGCGCAGGCCAGCTGTTTCAGCGCCGGCGATTCGGACGAGGGGAGGATCCGGACGGCCAGGGCCAGGACTGCGCCGGCCAAAGCACCGCCGAGCGCCGCGCCGGAGATCCAGGGGGACCGGTTTCTGGGCATGCTCGGTTCAGTCCGTGCCCGACCCGGTCGGCTTGAGCGCCGCCCTGGCGGCGTTGATGGCGGCCATGCGCGCGCCGTTCTTGTTGGGTCCGGGGAGCGCCTCGTACTTCAGATCGACCACCGGCCGGCCGCCCGCGATGTGCTCCTCGAGGATGCGCAGCGCCTTGTCCGGCGTCACGCCGCCGTACCAGACATTCTCGGGGTACACGACGACCATCGGGCCGTTGCCGCACTGGTTGAAGCAGCCCGCCTTGTTGACTCTGATCTTCCCCTTCAGGCCGCGCGCGGCGACCCCCTCCTTGAGCAGGCGGTGCACCTCCGCGGATCCATCGAACGGACAATACTCCCCGTGGGTGCAGACAAACACGTGACACTCGTATGGAGGCATGCGCGCTTTCTCCCGCCAGGCCGCAAAGTACCACATCGGGCGCGGGGGAAACAATCCGCCCGGCCCGCAGGGTAAGGCGGTAAACTGCGCCGGGACGGAGAGCGGGCCCTCCGCTGCACGTCCGGGAGGTGGACGGTGGACGTGCGGACGCGGGCGCTCGAGACCCTGAGGACGCGGGGGACAGTCCCCGTCTTCCCTCTGCCGGATCTCGTCTTCTTCCCGCACGCCTCCCTGCCGCTGCACATCTTCGAGCCGCGCTACAGGCAGATGACCGAGGACGCCCTCGGGGGGGACCGGCTGATCGCCATGGCGCTCCTGAAGCCGGGCTGGGAGCGGGGATTTGACGGAAGCCCCGAAATCTTCCCGATGGCGTGCGCGGGTATCATCGAGGAGGAGGCGCGACTGCCGGACGGAAGGTTCAACATCCGCCTGCGCGGAGTGGCTCGGGTCGAGGTCCTGTCCTTCGAGAGGGACAGCCCCTACCGCGTCGCGCGAGTGCGTGTCCTCGACGACCGGAACGAGGTGGACGGTCCCGGTGTCGTGGAAGACAAGAAACGTCTGTTCGCCTCGTGCGCCGGACTCCTCCAGGAGATCTCCGGGCGCGTTTCCCAGCCCCTGGCCTTCGACAGCGATATCCCCTTCGCGGCGGTGGTCAACACGCTCTGCCAGAGTCTGGCCATGGAACTGCCGCTCAAGATGGCGCTGCTCGGCCTCGACGATGTGCGGGAGCGCTGCCGGCTGCTGATCCGGGTGCTGGAGGAGCGCTGGCGCGATATCGCGCTGAGTCAGGCCGCCCGCCGGGATCCGGACGGCGAAGACGTTCACTGACGGCATGCGTCCGGGCGGCAGTCGCCCGGTCGTCGCCTGCGTCCGTCTGGGGAGACTCAGATCTCCGTCACGCCCCGAAGGGCGGCGATGGTCAAGACGACCTCTCCGATCTTGTTGTTCGGCGTGGAGGCGCCCGCGGTGAGACCGAGCACGACCGGCCCGTTCGGGAGCCAGTCGCGGGTGGTGACCTCGGACGGGCTGCCGAAGGGCTTGTGACGGATCATCCCGGTCCCGAGGATGCAGGACGCGTCCTGGATGTGGTAGGTCGGGACGGTCCTGGACGCGAGAGCGGCGAGGTGGGTGGTATTGCTGCTGTTGTACCCGCCGATCACCACCATGAGGTCGGGGTTTCCGGCGATCAGCTCGAGGACGGAATCCTGGCGGTCCTGCGTGGCGCTGCAGATCGTGTCGAAGGCGCGGAAGCGCTCCGGAATCTCCCCCGCGCCGTGGCGGTCCGCGAGCGCCGCCCGGATCATCTCCTGGATTTCGAGGGATTCCGAGGAGAGCATGGTCGTCTGGTTCGCGAGGCCGATGCGACCCAGATGAACGTCGGGGTCGAACCCGGGGGAACAGGCGGCGGAGAAACGGGCGAGAAACGCGGATCGATCCCCCCCGTTCCGGATGTAGTCGCAGACGAGCGACGCCTCGGCGCGGTCGCGGACCACCAGGTGACGCCCCCCCGGGTACTGGGTCGTGCGGGAGGCTGTGGCCCGGGTCTCCTCGTGCGCGTACTTGCCGTGGATCACGGCCGTGAATCCCGTGGCCGAAAAGCGGTCGACGTTCTTCCAGACGTTCAGCACCGATCCGCAGGTCGTGTCGACCAGGACACAGCCGGTCGCCTTGAGACGGGCCATCTCCTCGACGGTCACGCCGAACGCGGGCAGGATGACGACGTCCTCGGAACGGACGGCTTCGAACCCGGGGCCGCCCCCTTCCGGGTCCCGCAGGAACCGGATCCCCATCTCCTTCAGGCGGGCGTTGACGTGCGGGTTGTGGATGATCTCTCCGACCAGGTAGATTGCTCGATCGGGAAACCGCCTGCGGGTCTCGTAGGCGTATTCGACGGCGCGATCGACCCCGTAACAGAAGCCGAACTCGCGGGCCAGGAGGAAGGTCACGGCGCCGGTCTGCAGGCGGTAACCCGAGGCCTTGAGCTTCTCCACGATGCCGCTGTGGTAGTCGGCCCGCAACTCGGGGCGAATCGCCTCCTTGAGGCCGAATCCACGCTGGTAATATTCCATCTCGTCCATCCGTCGCATCCTCGATTCTACACGATACACGGGTCCGTCAATTTTCGGCGATTCTCTCCGGGCAGGAGGCGACGTTCATATCGCTGCCGCGCAGGAAATTCACCAGGGTGATATGGAAGGCGCGCGCCGTTTCGATGGCCAGCGTGGTCGGCCCGGAAATGGCGCAGACGATCGGAATGCCCGCGACCGCCGCCTTCTGGAGGATCTCGAAGGACGTCCGTCCCGAGACCATGAGGATGGCGTCGTCCGCGCGCGATCCGTCGAGCGCGGTGCGCCCGACAACCTTGTCCACCGCGTTGTGCCGCCCGACGTCCTCGCGGCACACCCGCAGTCGGCCGTCCGGGGCGAACAGACCCGACGCGTGCAAGGCGCCGGTGCGCCCGAAGCTCTCCTGGGCGGCGAGAAGGCGATCCGGGAGCGATTCCAGGACCTCGCGCCGCACACGCAGATCGGTGGCCAGGGGCGTGGCCCGGGTGGCCAGCGCTTCGATGGACGCCTTGCCGCACAGGCCGCAGGCGGCGCTCGCCACGAGATTGCGCCGGAGCCTATGGGCGTCGAAGACGACCCCCGGGGCCAGGGAGATCTCGACGATGTTCAGCTCCATGTCCCCCTCGGCGCGGCACTGCCGCATCGTCCCGATGGCGTCGATCGAACGCACCACCCCTTCCGTCAGGCAGAAGCCGGCCGCCAGCTCCAGGTCGTGACCGGGGGTCCGCATGATCACAGCCAGGCTCTCGCCGTCGATGCGGATCTCCAGGGGCTCCTCGACCACGACCCAGTCGGAGGCTTCGCGTGTTAGTCCCCCCCGGATCTTCCAGAGCGTGCTGCGTTCGACCGCGCCGCGTGACATGCCCACATTCTAGGTGCCGGGCGGGGGATTGGGAAGGGCGGGCCCCGCAGGGCATGCCGGTCCGGGGCGGCGCTGCGGCCGCGCCGCGCCCCCTCGCGCAGGCCGCACTTTGATCTTGACAGGGACAAGGGCTTCTGCAAAGGTATGCCGTCTTTTCCAAGTCTCTCAGTTCCGGAGGGCGGCACGGCGTAGGCGGCGCGGGCCGCGCTGTGCGTGGGGGGAGCGATGCGAAGTCCGTTCATGTGGAGAGGGGGGCTCGTCGCGTGCGCGGCGGCCGCGATCCTGGCGGCACCTGCCTGGGCGCAGAATCGCGAGAAGTCCTGGGAGGTGACCCCCGAGCTGGGATGGATCTTCTATGGGAACCCGCATCTGGGCGATGGCACGACGGACCAGACCCTCACCTCGGGGGCGACCATCACGAGGACAGTGGACGTCGTGACCTCGGACATCCAGGACAGCCTCTCCTACGGGTTTCGCTTCGGCTACAACTGGACCAAGAAGCAGATGGTCGAGTTCGGCTTCGGCGGAACCGCGACCACCGGAACGTTCTTCGTGCACAAGAGGGTCTACGACGTCACCGCCGGACCGCCCGGCACACTGACGACCGATCAGCGCAAGCAGGAGGACGTCAGCATCGATCTCATCGTCGCTCACGTCAACTACGTCCACAACTTCTTCCTGCAGCACCGCGGCAAGGTCGTGGCCTTCGCCACCGGCGGCGTCGGTCTGATCAACTCGAGCATCTTCGGCCAGACGGCCGATCCCGATCTCCAGCAGCCGCTCGATCAGCTGGTCGGGGACGAAAACACCTTCATGTACAACTACGGCGGCGGCATGCGTTTCTTCGGGGGTGAGAAGGCGGCATTCCGCATCGACGCGCGCCAGGTGCGCTACAGCTCGGGTTCCCGCGGCAACCAGGACCACATCGAGATCGGCCTCGCGCTGACGATCATCCTCGGCGGAGCCTAGACCCGCGCCTCAGTCCGCCGCCGTCTCAGGCAGGGCGGCGTCGATCTCCTCGATCAGCACGATGTTGTCCGAGATACAGACGACGGCCACGACCGCCGTGATCAGGTTCATCGCCAGGGCGATCAGGGCCAGGAGGGCGTGCATCCAGCGCGGGAGGGCGTGTGTGTGGGCGCCCCCCCCCACGATGAAGGCGGCCATGGTGACCAGGGGCGTGAACGTCAGCCAGGGAAACAGGCGCGCCTTCAAGCGCCGGGTGCGCTCCACCAGCGACGCGGCGAGCCCGTAGCGCTGCACGACCTTCTTGATGCGGCTGCCGGTCCCGACGAAGTAGAAGAGGGTCATGGTCTGGGTGAACAGGACGACGACGATTCCGAACAGCGCGAAGCGGATGTGAGCGGAGGCCGCCAGGCTCCCCATGGAGGTGCGGTATCCCTCGTACGTCACGAATCCGATCAGAATCACGCTCCCCAGGAACAGGAATCCGAGGATGCGCGCGATCGGCACGTTGTGCAGCATGGATCACGCCACCCAGCGCGGCAGCCGGTGCTTCAGCAGCGCATCGATCCCGAGGGCGCGCCCCGCGGCGGTCGCGTAGATCGTGACGAGCAGCAGGGTGAACACCGCCGGCTGCTCGGTGCTCAGGATCGGCGCGCCGCTCGCGAACAGAAAATTGAGGCACAGAAAGAGGCCGCCCAGGGCCGCCAGCCGGCAGGCGCAGCCGAGCAGGAGCAGGCTCCCGACGACGATCTCCCCCAGCGTGACGAAGTGCGCGAACAGGGAGGCGTGGGGGATCGCCACCTTCTGCAGAAAGGGGACGTAGAAGTGGTAGGCAGGCCCCTCGGCCCACTTGCTCAGGGTTTCGTGAAGGCCCGCTCCGCCGAACCCGCCCGTGAACTTCGCCAGGCCGTACTTCAGGAAGAAGTACCCTGTGTACAGCCTGACAGGGAGAGCGGCCAGGGGCGAGCTGTAGTCCTCGATCCGTCCCTTCAGGAATCCCATCGTCCTCCCTCAGGCCGTCGCGGCCGCCGTAAGAGACAGCCATCCTACAATGAAGCCTGCTGCATGGATGCACCGGAGGTTGCAGGGAGAAGTGGACCGCCCGGAGGGGGCGTGGGACAATTCAACTATTGGAGACGGGCAGACGGGTGCCCGCCTCCGATTCCCCCGCCGTGCGGGCCGAAGGCTCGCACGGCTTCCTTGTTCATGGAGACACGCGCCTCCCTTCCCGGCGGGGGGCGGGAGAAGCGGCCGCGCCCGGGGCCGCGAAGACCCGCGGATGGAGCCGCCGGGCGACCTCTTCGATGCCGGACACGACCTCGGGACCCGGCTGCTCGATCGACTCACTCACCACGAACAACCTTCCGGATCTCACCGCCGGCACCCTTGACCAGGCCGGCTCCGCGCGCAGTCGATCGAGGACGGCCCGATTCTGCTGCGTGGTCAGGATGGCTTCGGGGGCGCGCATGATCGCCGATTCGACGTCGAACGTGGGGTAGGCAGCCGCGGCGTCGGACGTGATCGACGTACCGCCGGCGCGCGCCAGCGCGTCGGTCAGGAAGGACGAACGCCCGGGGACGACCAGCGGATCGCCCCAGACCACGAACAGCACCCTGACGGGCCGGTCCAAGGCGATGCCGGACGCGACGGTCGAAAGCCGCGACCTGAGATCGGCTACGAGGACCCGTCCACGCTCCGGTTCATCGATGAGGCGCCCGAGATCGAGGAGGGAGCGGAGCACGCTCTCGACATCGGGTGTGTGAATCGTGTAGAGCGGCAGGCCTATCGAGGCCGCCTCCCGGGCCAAGGAGGGGTCGTTCCCGCTCGTGGTGGCGACCAGGACATCGGGACCGAGACCGCGGATCGTCTCGAGGCTTGGATTCAGCATGCCTCCGATGCGAGCGACCGGCGCGTCACCGGCCGGCAGGACGCAAAAGTCGGTCACGCCCACGAGACGATCCCGCGCGCCCAGCGCCAGTAGCGAGCTGGTCACGCTCGGCGCCAGAGACACGATGCGCCGTGGGCGCGGGGGCAGCCGGACCGTGCGCCCCAGCCCGTCCGTGAGGATGCGTGTCTCCGCCCCGGGCTGCCTTCGATCGCACCCGGGAAGAAGTCCGCCGGCGAGCACGGCGCACAGGAGGACAACAGGCGGAACGTGCCGGTGCGGGCAGTCGGATCGACGCTCGAGCATGTCAGGACGTTCTCCGCGGGGCCTCCCGCCGCCCTCCGAAACGCAAGGCCGGCCACTCTAGAGCGCCGACCGGCGGCTGTCAAGAAACCTCCTCGCCGGTCCAGATGAAAATGCGCTCGGCCTGCCACGGCGCGGCCGCCCGTCGGAAAATTGACACCTTCGTCCGAG
This sequence comes from Candidatus Dormiibacterota bacterium, assembly GCA_035635555.1. Taxonomy (NCBI): domain Bacteria; kingdom Bacillati; phylum Candidatus Dormiibacterota; species Candidatus Dormiibacterota bacterium. The sequence continues at coordinate 39,078 of DASQAT010000044.1, read as the reverse complement.
ACGACCGATCGACAGGCCTCCCCCGTGTCGCGGCGACCGTCCGGCGGCGGCCGGCGCCTTGAATTGCCCATCTCAGGACCTTAAGTTTGCGCGGGTGAACGCAGGTCATGCCTCCTTCCAGGAGGTCCGACGGGGAGTCGGAACCAGATGGATTCCGTCAGCGCGGCTTTGGCGACCCTCCGCGGGGTGCCGCCATGGGGATGGGGCTGCGGCATCCTGGGGGCCATCTTCCTCGGCTGGCTCCTGGGACGGATGGGCGGGGGATCGCGATCCGTGCGCCGCCCCGTCCGTTCCGATGGAGACGTCTCGGCGCTGCGCGACTTGAAATCCACCGCGGCCCGCCTGGAGGCCGAGAACACCGCGCTGTCGAGCTTCTTCCTCCTGCTCCCCGACTTCACCAAGGAGATCAATTCGCACATGGAGCGGCGCGCGATCGCCCCGCTGCTCACCAAGATCTCCGAGCGCCTGTTCGCCCCAGGTCAGGTCCTGCTCTTCCTCTTGGACGAGCGCGTCGATACGCTGATCCTGCACCAGCAGCGGGGTCTGGCGGAGGACGTCAAGCTCGGTTTCCAGGTGAAGTTGGGCGAGGGTCGCATCGGATGGGTGGCGCAGCACAAGGTCCCCATGGACACCAACGATTTCATCAGGGAGATGCGCCAGTCGGGGGCGAGCCTCGATGTCCCGGCCCACTTCCGTTTCAAGACCGAGCTGTGCGCGCCGATGGTGCACGAAGGACGCGTGTCCGGCGTCATCAGTGTCGGCGGGATCACGAAGCACTACAAGTACGAGAAGACCCTGCTGAACCTCATCGCCGACCTGGGCAGCATCGCGCTGCACAACAACGCGCTGTTCTCGCAGGTCCAGGAGATGGCGAACTCGGACGGTCTGACCAAGCTCTTCAACAAGCGTTTCTTCATGAGCCGCCTGTCGGACGAAATTCTCAAGGCGGAGAAGGGGCACTATCCGTTTTCGCTGTTCATCTTCGACCTGGATCACTTCAAGCATTACAACGACACGCAGGGGCACCAGGCGGGGGACGAGGTCCTCAAGTTCACGGGGCAGATCCTGCGCGACATGGTTCGGCCGGACGATACGCCGGCGCGCTACGGCGGCGAGGAGTTCATCGTCATCCTGCCGCAGACGCCCAAGGACGGGGCTATGGTCGCGGCGGAACGGATCCGCGCCAGGGTCGCCGAACACCCGTACGCCAACCGGGAGAGCCAGCCGCTCAAGATCGTGTCCCTGAGCGGCGGGGTCGCCACGTTCCCCGACGACGGTCGCAACGGCCCGGACCTCATCGCGGCCGCCGACGCAGCGCTGTACCGCGCCAAGCAGGCGGGACGGAACCGGGTCCTCCGCGCGGAGACGAAATACTTCTCCGACGGTTCCGAAGACGCGTACTACAACGTGAACAACGGCTGAGACCGCCCCCCCCATGCAGAGTCGCCGCAGGAAACTGGTGAAGGACCTCAAGCAGAGAGGGGAGCTCGCGGGCAGGAGCACCGCCGGGGCCCTCACGGACCTGCTGTACGACGAGCTGACCGATCTGCCGACGGTCCCGCTCCTCCTCGGTCGCATCCGCCGTCTGCTGAAGGAGTCGCACCATCTCGGCCTGCTCTCCATCAGCGTGCTCCAGAACGAGCGCGGAGAGCAGACGCTGGGCTGGCAGGGATACGAATCGCTGGTACGCAGCGTCGCGGCCTTCCTGCTCGAGATCAAGAAGGTTGCGCTCCGGCGGGACGACTACGTGTCCGAGGTGATGATCAGCGGCAACGCGTTCGTGATTCTCCTGTCGCCGCCGCGCGGCAGGCAGGGAGTCGCGTACCCGGACATCGACAAGGTGCGCCGCCGCGTCGCGGCCAGGCTGGAGCGCTTCGTGCGGGATGGCCTTCCGGCCGACGTGCAGGAAACGTTTGGACTCTACGTCGGCTGCACCGTCCTGGTGCAGAACGCCACGGTGCGCTTCGAGCGCCTGGTGTACTCGGCCCTGGAGCAGGCGTTCACCGATTCGCTCCAGCAGCGCAAGAAGGAGCAGCACGACGCCTCCCTGAAGCTGAAGATGATTCTGAAGACGGAGGCGATCCACCCGGTGTACCAGCCGGTCGTCGACCTGCTGGAGAAGCGAATCGTCGGGTTCGAGGCGCTGACCCGTGTCTCGCCTGAGGCCTTCGCCGGGCCGGACCAGCTGTTCAAGGCGGCCTATGACAACGACTCGGTGTGGAAGCTCGAGCGGCTCTGCCGTGAGCGGGCTATCCGCTCGGCGCGCGGCCTCGACGACGAGCAGCTCCTGTTCCTGAACATGGAGCCCGACTCGATTCACGATCCCGCGCTGCGCTCGGAAGCCACCTTCGCGCTCCTGCGCGACTCGAATCTCAAGCCGTCGCAGGTCGTGCTGGAGATGACCGAGCATTCCGCCGTCCGCGATTTCACCTCACTGCGCCAGCTCCTGAGCTATCTCCAGTTCCACGGATTCCGGCTGGCCGTGGACGACGTGGGCTCGGGATACTCGGGGCTGAAATCGATCGCCGAGATCAAACCAGACTTCATCAAGATCGACATGGCGCTGATCCGCGACATCCACCTGCACCCGATCAAGCAGGACCTCACCGGGACGATCGCCCGATTCTCGACCAGCTCCGGGATCACGTTGATCGCCGAGGGCGTCGAGACGGTCGAGGAGCTGCGCTGTCTCCAATCGATCGGGGTGCGCTACGCGCAGGGGTACCTGTTCGCACGGCCGGGCGCGCCCTTCCCGAAGGCCGACCTCAGCGCCCTCGAGGATTAGGACCCCGAAAGAAGGAGAGCCGCTTCATGATTACCGAAGCGGCTCTGTTCAGGTGTGAGTTGTGTGGTTCCGGTGACGTACCTCAGCCCTCGCGGGCTGGTTAGAGAAAGGCAACGAGCACTAGACCGCCCGCTTCTCCTGCACCCGCGTCTGGGACCAGGCCCCCATGATCAGGCACGTCTTGGCGGTCTCGACCTCGATCCACTGGTGATAGACCTTTCTGCGGGTCGGGTCGATCTGGTATGAAACGTTCGCGTAGCTGAAGTCGACCATTCCGTTCGAAATCCTGGTGGACTGCTTCTTGCCGAGTGCGGCTTTCTTCTTCCTCATCCCGGGCGTCCTCCCGAAGGTTGTTTATCCAGAGAAGCAATAATCCTGCCAGGTTTTTGCAATCCGGTCCGACGTATCATGATGTATAACATCACCGTAACCTCATGTAAAACAGTCTGTTGCAGGCTGCGATTGGGAGGGAGTCACCCTCCGTGGCGCTCCGCCCGGGCCGAAAATTTCCCTACTCGGCCACTCTGACGCATTTGTTTGTTGACAGAAATGCGCCAAAGTGACAGACTTCGACGTCGCTCGAGGTTCCCTGTGCTCGTCCACGGCAAGCAGATCCTGCTGATCGATCCGGCCCAGCGCTTCGAAGTGGAGCTCATGCTCCGGGGGCTGGGGATGGACGTGCGCTCGGTCGCGACACCCGCCGCAGCGCTCGATCTTGCGGCACGGGAGGATTTCGACATGGCGCTCCTGGATTCGTCGCTGGTCGGGGACGGAGACGAGGACGTCGTGGCCCGGCTCCGCGCCCACACGTCCATCCCGTCGATCCTGGTGCTCACGACCGAAGACGCCGTGCGACGCGCCATCCACGCCCTCGAGCACGGCGCCGACGACTACCTGGTGCGTCCCCTGGAGAAGGCCGAGGTCCGTTCCCGGCTGGAGCGCATCTTGGAGTGGCGGCACGCGGGCGACCGCGCCATTCATTTTCAGAACGAGCTGAGCCGCAAGTATCTCGTCGGTAATCTGGTGAGCCGGTCGGCGGGGATGCGCCGGGTGCGGGACCAGATCCTTCAGGTGGCCGTGGCACGCAGCACGGTCCTCATTCTCGGCGAAAGCGGCGTGGGGAAGGAGCTCGTGGCCAAGGCCATCCATTTCAACTCGCCCCGGCGGGAGGCCCCCTTCATCGCGATCAACTGCTCGGCCATCCCCGTCAATCTCATCGAGAGCGAGCTGTTCGGGCACGAGCGGGGCGCGTTCACGGGCGCGGTCGGGCGGCAGAAGGGAAAGTTCGAGCTCGCCGACGGCGGAACCATCTTCCTCGACGAGGTCGGCGACATGGATCTGCTCACGCAGGCCAAGCTCCTGCGCGTTCTGGAGGAGAGAGAGTTCATGCGCGTGGGCGGCAGCCGTGAGCTGCGCGTCGACGTGCGCGTGCTGGCCGCGACCAACACCGACCTGGAGGACCTGATCCGTCGCGGCCGGTTCCGCGACGATCTCTACTTCCGGCTCAAGGTCATCACCATCCGCGTGCCGCCCCTGCGCGAGCGTCAGGAGGACATCCCCGAGCTGGCGCGGGTGCTGCTGGAGCAGGTCCGGCGCGACAACGGACTGCGCGCGCGGCGCCTCACCGCGAAGGCGGTGCGCCGCCTGCAGCGCCATCCCTGGCCCGGCAACGTGCGGGAGCTGAAGAATGTGCTGGAGAGCACGGCCATCACGCACCCCGGGGACGCCATCCGCGAGAGCGACCTGCCGGCCGGCGTGCGCGGCGACACGAGTTCCGAGACCGTGCGTGCCCGCCCGCGGGTCGGAACCACCCTGCGTGAGATGGAGCGCGAGCACATCCGCCGGACGCTGCATCATCATGACGGCAACCGCACGCACGCGGCCCGCAGCCTGCACATAGGCCTGCGGACGCTGCAGCGCAAGATCCGGACCTACGGTCTCCGCGTTCCCGGTCGTCGCGGGCGGAAACCGGGCCCGGCAGCGGCCGCAGTCAGAGCCTGACCGAAACCCCCAGCCCGTCCCGGTCGAGAAGAGGCAGGATCTCGCCGTTCGCGATCTGCAGGCCTCCCTCGGCGACGTCGTCGGCGATGTCCAGATGCCCATCGAGATCGGCGCGCTCGACGTTGGAGGCGGCCAGGGCGAAATGCAGGGCGGCCGCGATGCCGATGCGGGACTCATCCATGCATCCGATCATGCCTCCGATCCCGGCGGCCCGCGTGACGCGCGCGATGTCGAGCGCTTCGCAGAGGCCGCCGGATTTCATCAGTTTGATGTTCACCAGATCGGCGGCGCGCGCCTCCGCCAGGCGGCGCGCGTCGGCCGCGCCGAGGACCGACTCGTCCGCCATGATCGGCAATTCGAACTCGTCGGTGAGGCGGCGCAGGAGGGAGAGGTCGGCGGCGGCCGTCGGCTGTTCGATGAGCTCGAGCGACCCGGGGGGAAGCCCCGCAAGGAAATGGCGGGCCGCATCCTCGGAGTATCCCTGGTTGGCGTCCGCGCGCAGAAGGATCCCCGGACCCAGCGCTTCGCGCAGCAGGCGCACGGTTCCGAGGTCGTCCTTCCAGTCCTCGCCGATCTTCAGCTTGAGGATTCGGAATCCCGCGGCCACGTGCCGCCTGGCGCGTTCGAGCGTCGGCCGCGGCTCGTCGATCCCGAGGGTGATGCTGGTCGGAAGGCGATCCCGCTTCATCCCGAGGACGCGCGCCAGCGGGACGCGCGCGCGGAGCCCGGCGAGATCGAAGAGCGCCATCTCGCAGGCTGCGCGGGCGGCCGGCGACGAGGGGGCCGCCTCGAGAGCGCGGCGCGCGAAGTCGGAGGGATCGGCGGCGTCGGACATGCGGAGGAGCGGGACGAGGCGGTCGTCCAGAGCGTGCCGTGCGGCGGCGGGTGTCTCGCGTGTGACCTCCTCCGCCGGTGCGGCGCAGCCGAACCCGGTGCGCCCGTCGGACGTGTCGACCTTGACGATGATGTTCTCGGCGATCGAGTAGGAATGGCCGGCGATGCGGTAACCCTCGACCAGCCGGAAGGGAATCGGGATCACCTCGACGCGGGCGACGCGGATCATCCCGGCAGGCGCGGGAACCGGCGATGGAGCTCCTCAATGATCGGCTCCACCCCGTCACGGAGCGCGTCGCAGCACGGAATTCCGTACCGCGCGCGGCAGGCCGCCGCCTGCGTCCGCACCTCCTCGGGCGCCAGGCCCTCGTGGTTCAGAGCGATCGCTACGACCGGCTTGCCGCTGAGCAGTTGGATGACCGTCATCTCCTTCTCGACACCCGCCAGCGGGAACTCGGGAAAGCCGTCGTAGTGCACGCGCGCCGGGGCATGCTGCAGCACGATACCGTCGGGCCGGGCCCCCGCCAGGATCTCGAAGCCGCCGGGGTAGGCGGGGTGGGTCAGGCATCCCTGGCCCTCGATGACGATGACATCGGGCTTCTCCTCGCGAAACGCGCGCAGCACCTGGTGCTCGATCTCGCCGCTGACGAAGTCGTTCACCAGGCTGTCCAGGATCAGACCGTAGCGCACGCCTTGCATCCAGGAGGTCTGGCCGGTCCCGACCAGGACGGCTCTCATCCCCCGTGAACGGAGACCCTGAACCAGTCGGACGGAGGTCGTCCGCTTGCCGACACCGGAATCGGTTCCGAGCACGGCGACGCGGATCGAGGCGACGTCCAGGATCCGCCCGGTGAAGGCGTGCATGTCCCCGCTCGGGGGAGTGCGCCGGACGTCGCGGATCCGGGCGCCGCTCGTCCGGGCCAGGGAGGAGAATTCCGGATCATCGCCGAGGAGTTCGTGCAGGCCGGAGTCGACGTTGATGCCGCGTGTCAGCGCCCTGGCGATCGTCGGGCGAAGCCTGTCCGGCAGGACCCCGCCGTGGGTGGCGACGCCCACGACCAGATAATCGGGCCGGCGACCCGCCGCACGGATCGCCTCCTCGAGGTCCAGGACGATCGGGATCCCGGCAGGCGTGCCGTCGAGGACATCGCCCGCGTCCCGGCCCGCCAGGCTTCCGTCGATGACGGCCAGGACCCGGTAACGCTCCGTGTGGCGCACCAATCCGTGCGCAGTTTTCCCCTCGGTCGTCCCGAAACCGCCGTCGCAGAGAACCACCGCAGTGCCGTCGCCGATCGTGTCCGTCATGATCGCCGGGACTGTAGCACAGGTGGATCGCACGCGCGGCCGCGTCCTTGACGCCCTTTCGAGGCTTGCCCTAAGATGGCCGCATGGTCACGGGTTTCAACACGGACGTCCAGCACCAGGGCAAGACCTTCCACGTCCAGACCGAAGACAAGGGCCAGCAGAATCCGATCATCGAGACCTTGATCTATGTGGGGGGAGAGATCCTGGCGGCGCGCCGCACATCGTATGCCGATCTTCTCGTCAAGGGCATCGACGAAAAGGAGATCGCCGAGCGGATCGAGACGCAGCACAACCGCATGATTCTCGACATCCGCGAAGGCAAGTACGACAGCAAGCAGATCCGCCCCTTCGGCGAGGGGATCATCTCCCACAAGAGCTTCGATGAGGTCGTCATGGACTGGCTCCTGTCGCAGGCGGCCACGGAGCGGATTGCCCTGAGGATGACGGGATCGGACGGATTCGTCGAGGGCGAGACGGCCCGTCTGGCCCTTTTCGTGGGTCGTTCCTCGACCGGTCAGGGCGTCGGCGGGGCGAAGGTGAGGGTGAAGCTGATCAGCACAGTCGACAAGCCGAAGACGCTCGTGGAGGGCGCAACCGATGACGCGGGGCAGGTGTCGCTCTCCTGTCCGCTGCCCCTGCTCGAGGAGGGGACCGCGGCGCTGATCATCCAGGCCTCCTCCGGAAAGGAGAGCGCGGAGATCAAGCAGGTGATCAAGAAGCCGGCACGCAAGGCCGCGGGGTGAGCGGGGCGCGTGACCATCATTCTCAACGGGGAGGATCGCGAGGCGGCGCCGGACATCACGGTCCTGGCTCTCCTGGAATCACTGGGCGTGGCACCGGGGAGGGTGGCGGTGGAATTGAACGGTGACGTCCTGCGGCGCGCGGACTTCGTCCGCAGCACCCTGCGAGACGGGGATCGGGTGGAGTTCGTGCAGTTCGTCGGGGGCGGATAACGACCGTGCAGACCGGGACCCTCACCATCGCGGGGCGAAGCTATCCGTCGCGTCTGATCGTAGGCACGGGGAAGTACCCGGACTTCGATGTCATGCGGCGCGCGATCGAGGCGTCCGGCGCCTCGATGGTCACGGTCGCCGTGAGGCGCGTGGATCTGTCGCGGAGAGGCGGAGAGTCGCTGCTCGACTACATCGACTCCGCCCGCATCACCCTCCTGCCCAACACGGCGGGGTGTTTCACCGCGGAGGAGGCCGTGCGCACCGCGCGTCTCGGGCGTGAGGCCGGTCTTTCGGACTTGGTGAAACTCGAGGTCATCGGCGACGAGAGGACCCTGTTCCCCGACAACGAGGGTCTGCTCCTGGCCACCCGGATTCTCGTCAAGGAAGGGTTTGCGGTCCTGCCGTACACGAACGACGACCTGGTGGTTGCGAAGCGTCTGCGCGACGCGGGCGCGGCGGCGGTGATGCCGCTGGCGGCGCCGATAGGCTCGGGTCTCGGGATCCAGAACCCCGCAAATCTCAGGATCCTCCTCGAGGAGATCAGGGACGTGCCGGTGATCGTGGACGCCGGGGTAGGAACGGCCTCGGACGCCGCCATCGTGATGGAGACCGGCGCCGACGGGGTCCTGATGAACACCGGGATCGCCGGCGCGGACGATCCTGTGAAAATGGCCCGCGCCATGCGGCTGGCGGTCGAGGCCGGCCGGCTCGCCTTCGAGGCCGGCCGGATCCCGAAGAAACTCCACGCCCGGGCGAGCAGCCCGCTCCAGGGGATCGTTCGCTGACCGCAGGAACCGCCTCTCAGGAACGGCGTCTCTCACGCACCGCGGCCCGCGCCTCTTTCTCCTGGTCCCTCTCCTTGATCGCCTGGCGCTTGTCCCAGAGCTTCTTCCCCCTGGCCAGCGCGATCTCGACCTTCACCCGGCCCTTCGACAGGTAGAGGCGCAACGGGACCAGCGTCTGGCCGCCGGAGCGCGTCTCCTGCGCCAGCCTGAGGATTTCGCGGCGATGCAGGAGGAGCTTGCGCGGGCGCAGCGGATCGTGATTGGCGTACCCGCCGTGCGAATAGGGGGAGATGTGACAGTTGTGCAGGTAGACCTCGCGTCCGTCGACCCGCGCGAAGGCGTCCTTGAGGTTCGCCTTCCCCTCGCGCAGCGCCTTCACCTCCGTCCCGAGCAGCGCCAGGCCGGCCTCATGGCGCTCCCCGATGAAATAGGCGTGGAACGCATGGCGGTTCGACGCCAGCACGCGACCGGCCGGATCCTTGTCCTTCCCGCGGCTCACTCCTCCTCCCGATCGCGCAGGATCATGCGATAGAGGTCGCGACGCGAGAGACCCGTCTCCCGCGCCACGCGCCGCATCGCCTCCTTGCGATCCACGCCGGACTCGATCAGGAGGCGCACCCGGCGGCCGGGCCCCTCGCGGGGTCGGGCTTCCGGCCCGACCGGGGCCGCGGCGGCGGAGGGGGATGGGCCCGCCCCGGCCAGCAGGAACGCTATCTCTCCCCGGGCCTCGCGTCCCTCGAACGCCGCGATCAGCGTACGGACCGTGCCGGCGACGAACTCCTCGTGCACCTTGGTCATCTCTCTCCCCAGGAGCGCGCCGCGATCACCCAGGATCTCGAGAGCGTCCGTGAGCGTCGCGACGACGCGTCGGGGCGACTCGAAGAACAGCAGGGGACGCGGCTCGGCGCGCAAGGACTCGAGGGCTCTCCGCCGTTCACCCTTGCGGTGGGGCAGGAAGCCGATGAACGTGAAGGGGCCCGGGTCGAGGCCGCTGACCGAGAGGAGGGCCGTGATCGCCGAGGCGCCCGGGATCGGAACGAGGACGTGGCCCGCGCTCCGGGCGGCGTTCACGAGGCGCGCTCCTGGATCGGAAATTCCCGGAGTCCCGCCATCGCTCACCAGGGACACCCGACCACCACGACCGAGCGTCTCGAGAAGGTCCGGAAGGCGGCGCATCTCGTTGAACTTGTGATAACTCACGAGCCGTGTCGTGAGTCCGTGCCTCGACAACAGGGTCCTGGAGCGGCGCGTGTCCTCGCACGCGATGAGATCGCTCGCGGCGAAGGCCTCGACGGCCCGTGGAGACAGATCGTCCAGATTGCCGATCGGGGTGCCGACGACATAGAGCGTCCCCCGCGCCCCTCGCTCGGAGCCCATCAACCTATCTTCCCCAGTCGCGTGGATACAGGAAGTCGATCCCGACGGTGCGCGGCGAGACCTTCGCGATGAGCGGCGTCCGCCGCTTGAACTGCGTCGCGCTGATGCGCCTGGTGATGCGCCGGACCATCGGACGCGCGAACCCGAGAGCCATGGCCTCCTGAGGCGACGCGCGCCGGTCGACCAGGAGATGAAGGAGCCGGTCGACCTCCACGTAGGGGGCCCCGATATCCTGCTCGTCCGATTGGCCGGGCCACAGGTCGGCGGTCGCGGTCTTGAGGACGATGTGGCCGGGCACGCCGAGGTGCAGCGCCAGCCCCCGGACCTGGGTCTTGTACAGGTCCCCGAGCGGATTGATCCCGCAGGCCAGGTCACCGAAGATCGTTCCGTACCCCAGGAGCAGCTCGGTCTTGTTGCTCGTGCCCACGACCAGCGCCCGCTCGCGGGCCGAAAGATCGTAGAGCACCGCCATCCGCTCGCGCGCCATCTTGTTGCCGCGCCGGAGCGCCGACGCCCGTCTCTGTCGCTCGAAGTAGGCGTCGATCATCGGCGTGATCGCAAGCCGCACGCTCCTCGTCCCGAGGAGGCGGACCATGAGGCGGGCGTCGCTCAGGCTGTCCGGACTCGACGTGCGGTAGGGGAGGAGGGCGCAGACGACGTTCCCGGCCCCCAGCGCCCGCACGGCCAGAGCCGCCGTGGCGGCGGAGTCGACACCGCCCGAAAGCCCCAGGACGGCGCGCGAGAATCCCGCCTTGCGGGTCTCCCGCCGGATGAAATCGGCCAGCAGCGCGGCGGCGGTCGAAGCCTCGAAGTCGAGGTCGGCCGGGATATCGAACGTCCGTTGCTCGTTTCGCGCCCTCATTGCGAGAGCCTAAGTCCGCGACGGGAGACCTGTCAACGACGCCCGCCCGCCTTTGCGTAGGGCGCGCCGGATGCGGCTTGCAGGCCCGCTGTGCGGCCGGTATAATCCGCGGGTCGGAACGATGGACGGGCGCAGCACCGGCATCCAAGGCGAAGGACCGAGCGATGATCCAGGCGACACAATTGCGTTCCGGCATGGCGATCCTCCACGAAGGAAACCTGTGCCGCATCCTGAGCGTCCAGCACATCACACCCGGAAACTGGCGCGGCATGGTGCAGGCCAAGCTCCGCAACTTGAAGTCCGGAAACAGCTTCGAGTACCGCTTTCGTTCGGAGGATCGCGTCGAGAAGGCGGACCTGGAGGAGCACGAGATGGAGTTCCTGTACGCCTCCGGGGACGACTTCCATTTCATGAACACCGACACCTACGACCAGGTCGCCATCACCCGGCAGGATCTCGGGCAGGTGGTCGACTACCTGGTTCCAAACACCAAGGTCCTGGTGGAGTTCTACGAGCACCGGCCCGTCGGGGTCGAACTTCCGATCACCGTCGACCTGAAGGTGGTCGAGACCCAGCCGGGGATGAAGGGGGCGACGGCCTCCAACAGCGGCAAGCCGGCCGTTCTCGAGACCGGGCTCCAGGTCAGCGTGCCGCAGTTCATCGACGTGGGTGACGTCGTGCGCATCGATACGGCCGAAGGGAAGTATCTCGAGCGGGCGAAGTGATCCGTGGGGGCCGTTCTCCGGCTGGCCCGTTTCCGCGACGGCCGCCTGACCTTCTTCGCTCTCCTCGACGACGACGGGCGGGCGCGCCCGATCCAGGGGGATCCGTTCGCAGACGATCCGTTCCTTCTTCCGGAACGCGCCGCGCGGGAGAGCGTGCCGGTCGCCGGGTGGGAGCCCCTGCCGCCGTGCGCGCCGTCGAAGATCGTCGGGGTCGGGCGCAATTACCGGGATCACATCGCCGAGCTCGGCCACGACGCACCCGAAAAGCCGCTGCTCTTCCTGAAACCGCCGTCGTCCATCCTGCCGACGGGCGGAACCATTCTCCTGCCCGCGGCCGGCGGACGCGTCGATTTCGAAGGTGAGCTGGGCGTCGTCATCGGTCGCAGGGCACGGCACGTTCCGGCATCGCGCGCGCTCGACTACGTGCTCGGATACACGTGCGTCAACGACGTCACCGCCCGGGATCTCCAGAAGTCGGATGTCCAGTTCACAAGGGCCAAGGGGTTCGACACGTTCTGCCCCTGCGGGCCGGTCATCGCCATCGGCCTGCGCCCGGACGATCTGGCCGTGGAGACGTTCGTCAACGGCCGGCGGCGCCAGTCGTCCCCGGTATCCCGCATGATCTTCGGCGTCGCCGAGCTCGTTTGCTTCGTGTCCGGAGTCATGACTCTCCTGCCCGGAGATCTCCTCGCCACCGGGACCCCCGAAGGCGTGGGGCCCCTCCACCCGGATGATGAAGTGACCGTATCCATCGATCGGATCGGACGTCTCACCAACAGGGTGGAGGCGGATCGGTCGGCCCCATGAGCCACGGCGCGGGGACCGCGGACGCGTCCCCCGGCCAGGAGAAGAACACGGTGGCGTCCTTGGGCACCGACGCTCCCGTCGGGGCGCGCCCCTGGGTCCGGGAAGCGAGGGCGTGAGGCGCGCCGCCGCGATCGCCGCCGCGATCCTGCTCATCGGCGCGCTGTATCTCCTGGCGGGCAGGCGCGCCGCGGGCGAAGCCGGCCTGCCCCTCGACGATGCCTGGATACACGCCCGCCTCGCCCGGAGCCTGGCCCAGGGCCGGGGGTTCGGTTTCAATCCAGGAGAGCATTCGGCTGCGTCCAGCGCTCCCCTCTGGACCCTGCTCCTCGCCGTGCCGGCCGCAGCCGGCCTGCCGTTTCCGTGGGCGGCCTACCTGGTCGGCATCGGGACGACGGCGGCCCTGGCGGCGGTCGCTTATCGACTTGCCGCGAGGGTCACGAGTGACCGCGAGGCGGGGCTCCTGTGCGGCCTCCTGATTGTGGGGACCCATCCCTTCCCCTGGGCGGGCCTGTCCGGGATGGAAACGAATCTCGCCGCCACCCTCGTCCTGGGAACCATCCTCGCGGCGTTCGACGGTCGGACCCGCGCATCTCTTGGGTTCGCGGCCGCCGCCGGGATGGTACGGCCCGAGCTCGCGGCGCTGCCGACGTTCGTTCTGGTGGACTCGCTGCTCCGGATGCGTCCGTTCTCGAAGGCCGCGGCGCTTGGGTCGACGCTGGGTTGCGCGGGGGCGTCGTTCGCCCCGTTCCTGCTCGATCGGATGCTCACCGGGCTGTGGCTTCCCGGCTCGTTCCAGGCGAAGGTCGGCCGCCATGGCGTCCTGTCGGCGGTGCTCGAGGGGCGGACGGACCTGGTGCCGGGTATCGTGGTTTCGAATCCCTCTCTTTATCTCGTCCCGCTCCTCGCGGCGCTGCTGCGTGACAATGGGGCGCTCCTCCTTCTCGCGCCGATCGGGTTCCGGCGCTTCCTGGAGCGGCGGCCCGGCACGCACCTGCCCTGGATGATCGGGCTTCTGCTGCCCTCCGTGATGGCGATCGCGGCCCCCTTTGGGGGGCCCCTGTTCCACGAGCAGCGTTACATCGCTCCGATCGTCGCCACGATGGTCGTCTCGGGCGGCATCGGTCTGTTCGCCCTCCCGGGACGCCTGTCGGGGCGGGGCATCAGGCGCGCGACCATCGGGGTCATCGTGGCGCTCTCCGCCTGGGGGACCTGGACCGGAATGGACCGCTACGCGAGGGAAGTGAAGAATATCACCGACATGCAGATGCACATCGGGCGCTGGCTCAGGGAGAGGCCCGGAGGACCGGGCACGATCGCCACCAACGACATCGGCGCCATCGGCTACGCCACGGAGGCGCCGATCCTCGACCTGACCGGTCTCGCTTCGCCGGAGATCATTCCCTATCTGCGGCCGGCGATCCCCGCCGCGGCGGGCCGCGGCTGGAACGGGGCCAGCGAGGCCGGTCTTCTCGAGTTCCTGCGGGCGCGCAAACCCGATTACGTCGTCCTCTTCCCGTCCTGGTATCCCAGCCGCTTCTTCCAGGACGCCCTCGGCGAGGCGATCCTTCGTGTGGACCTCGAAGACAACCTGATCTGCGGAGACCGGACGATGATCGTGTACTGTCCCGGCTGGGGAGCGGGGGTGCCCTGGAAGGACGCGACTTCAGGAGACTGACGCGGCCGCCCGCTCCCGGTCGATCGACAGGAAGCCCGGGGCCAGGCGGCGCACCCGGGACCGGGTCTGAGGATCGCCGGGGTCGAGCAGGTGGGCGCGGACGAAGGACGCGGCGGCCTCATCACGACGCCTCATCCTGAGCAGGGCGCCGCCGAGGAGGCTGTGCGCCAGGTGGAAGGCCGGCGCGATCTCGGCGGCCGCCCGGAAGTGCCCGGAGGCCTCCGCCAGTTTCCTCCGGCGCAGAGACAGGGTTCCGAGGCGCATGCGTGCCCACAGGGAGCGCGGGTTGTCGCGCAGGATCGCCAGGTACTCCGCTCCCGCCCGGCCCCAGGCGCCGCGGCGCTGCCAGTATTCCCCGGCCGAAAGACGCAGGGCGTAGCAGTCGCCCACGACGGCGCGCTGTCGATCGAAATCGTCCGGGCCGTAGGCCGCCTGGCGCCCCGTCCGCCGCAGCGCGGCCGCCAGCGTTCGCACCGAGCGACGGGTCCAGGGGTCCTCGCGGACGTAGTACGCCTCGCCCCGCTCCCGCGCCCAGTAGTCGTCCCCCAGTCCGAAGCGGGTCTTCGCCTCCTCGTACAGCGCCGTGCCCGGGTAGACGGTCATGGGTGAGACCAGGCCGTCGTGCGGGCGGATCTCCTCGATGAGCCGGAGTGTGGCGGCGAGATCGTCGTCGGTCTCCGAGTCGATCCCGGTGATCAGGTAGATCGACAGACCGAGCCCGACGCGGCGCGTCGCCAGGGCCGCGGCCCGCACCTGCTCGAGGGTGATCCCCTTGTTGAGCCTCTCGAGCATCCGCGGCGAACCCGATTCCACGCCGTACTGGATGTGCGTGCACCCCGCGCGCCGCATCCAGACCAGGCGCTCCTCGTCCACGGCGTTCACACGCGACTGGCAGTCCCACAGCAGATCGATCTTCTGCTCGATGAGCATCCTGCAGAAGTCGACGACGCGCTTCTTGTGGACCGTGAACGTGTCGTCACGCACGGAGACGTACACGACACCGTGCCGCTCGCGCAGCAGGCGCACCTCCTCGACCATGCTCGCGGCCGATCGGAATCGCAGGCCGCGGCCCCAGAAATCGGGGGAGGAGCAGAAGGTGCAGGCCGCCGGGCAGCCGCGCGACGTGATGATGAACTCGAACTGAGTCACCGGATCCACGCCGATCGTGGCCGGATCTACGGCGGGATGCGGCAGCCGATCGAGGTCGGCGATGACCGGCCTGTCGGGTGTGTCGAGGCATTCCTTCCCCGGGGTTGCGGTCGGCAGGGCGCACGTGGGGACATCCGGCTTCCCGTCTGCTTTGTCCGGAGATCGGAAGGTGATGCCGGGTATCCCGGTCAGGCGAGGGTTCGGGTCCCCGCGCTCGCGCGCCCGCACCAGGTCGAGCATCGTCTCCTCCCCTTCGCCGCGCACCACCACGTCGATCTGCGGATAGCCCAGGAGGAGATGATGCGGCAGGTGGGTGGCGTGCGGCCCGCCCGCCACGATGAAGCATGAGGGAACGGCCTTGCGCGCCAGCGCGGCCAGCCGCATCGCCTCGTGGCGGTTGAAGGTGAACACCGAGACTCCGAGGACATCCGGACGCTCCTCCTTCAGGAAGCGCTCGGTCCTCTTCCAGGACCAGGCGCTGCAGTTGAGGATCCGGGAGTCGTAGCCGCGGGAGCGCAGGAGGGCGTTGATGTATCCCAGGCCCAGGGGAGTGAAGCGCGAATAGAACTCCATTCTCCCGAGATCGTGACACCGGTAGGCGAGGACGATCTTCACGCGGTCCTCCGCGGCCGGCCCGGCGCCGGAAGCGTCAGCAGCCTCTCGATCTCGCGAGCCAGGACCGGCAGGCGCTCGTCGCGCAGCAGGGGATAGAACGTGCGCGCCCGGCGCAGGGTGGAGCGCTCGAGGTCGCAGACCACCAGCCCGTCCTCGAGACTCGGTCCCTCGGCGAGACACTCGCCGAGCGGATCGATGACGCACGAGCCACCCGCGAAGTTCACCCCGTCCTCGAAACCCACGCGGTTGACGTACGCGACGAACAGGGTCTGCATCTGAGCCGTCACCCTCGCCAGGTTCCTCCAGGTCGCCTGACCGATCGAGCCACCCTGCCTCCCGATCGCCTCGGTGGGTCCGGCCGACAGCACCAGCAGGCAATCCGCGCCGTCCTGCGCGAGGACCAGCGCGGAGGAGGGGTGCCAGAAGTCTTCGCAGATGAGCATTCCCATCCGGCCGAACGGCGTGGGAAACGCCTCGATGCGGTCGCCGGCGGCGAAGAATCGTCCCTCGTCGAACATGCCGTAGGTCGGCAAGTAGACTTTGCGATGGACGTGGCGCACCCGCCCGCCGGCGAGGAACAGGGCGCTGTTGTGAAAGCGATGACCCGTGGATTCCTCGACCAGTCCGACGACCATCGCGATCCGCCGGCTCGTCTCGAGCAGCGGCCGGATGGGCTCCGGTCGATCGAGGGACACCGCCACGTCGGCCACCAGGTCCTGGAGCAGATATCCCGTCAGGCTGAGCTCTGGAAAGACGAGCAGATCGGCCCCCCTGGAAATCGCCTGCCTTGCCCACGCGACGTGCCGCGACATGTTCGCTTCGACGTCACCGAGGATCGGCTCCATCTGCGCCAGGGCGATGCGCGCCCGTGCGCTCGAACCGCGTCGTGCGCTTCGCCGCGCCATGCCATTTCCTCCGCCTCGAGCTTAGCGTGAAGGTGCGGATCGTAGCACAGGGGGGTCCGGGAAACAATGCAAGTGTCCCATTTTCTTTACTTTGGCCACGCCATCTGTTAGGATGACTGGGCTTTTTGCATCTCGTTCGATGGGCCGGGAGCGCGATGATCCGCAGACCCGCCGTGGCCGGGCAGTTCTATCCGGCCGACCCGCAGAGTCTCAAAAACGAACTGGTCACCCTGACGCAGGGCAAGTTTCCTCCCGCGGAGCCGCGCGGTGTGGCTTTGATGGTCCCGCACGCCGGATACATGTACTCGGGCCGCGTGGCGGGGGAGACATACACGGCCGCGCGGCTGGCCCGACGGGTCCTCATCCTCTGCCCGAATCACACGGGAGAGGGCGAGGCGCTGGCGATCAACGACGAGGGGGAATGGGACACTCCGCTCGGACCCGTGCCCGTCGATTCATCCCTGGCGCGGGGTGTTCTCGAGGGCTGCCGTGAGGTGCGTGTCGACTCGGCGGCGCATCGACGCGAGCACTCTCTCGAAGTCCATCTGCCATTCCTGCAGTACCTGGTGGGGAACGTCACGTTCGTGCCGGTGTGCGTCGGGACCCACCATCTCGAAACCCTCCTCGACCTCGGGAGGGGGCTTGCGTCCGCGATCGAGGGGGCGGGCGGGGACGTCCTGCTGATCGTCAGCAGCGACATGTCCCACTATGTGCCGGCGACCGTGGCTGCGCGGCAGGATCATAAGGCGATCGAGCGTGTCCTGGCCCTCGATCCCGAGGGACTGCACCGCGTCGTCCTGGAGGAGGACATCAGCATGTGCGGGGTCGCCCCCGCGGTCGCGGGGCTGGAAGCGGCGCGCCGCATCGGAGCCCGGGAGGCGCGTCTCGTCGCCTATTCCCATTCGGGAGAGACGACCGGGGATCACCGCTCGGTCGTCGGCTACGCCGGCGTCGCCGTCACCTGATCGCATGCCCGCCCCCCCCAAGATCGCCATCGGGCTCCTTCTCGCGGCTACCCTCTGCGGGGCCGCCGTCGCGCGGCAGGAACCCTCCGCCACCCCCACCCCGGCGCCACCCGAGCGGCAGCGGAAGTTCGTGGGGGAGGGACCGGGCGGCAAGGCCCTCGAGATCGCCGCCGGCCCGGGCTCGATCATCGGGAAGGACGAGCTCATCCTCAAGGAATACGTCGACATCAAGTACGGTGATACCCGGCTGCAGGCGGACTACGTCCGCTATCTGCCGTCCACCAAGGATGTGACGGCTCTGGGCAACGTCATCCTCGACCAGGGGACGTCGCGGCTGACCGCCGAACGACTCACGTACAACCTGGACACTGAAACGGGAGTCTTCTACACGGCCCGGGGGTACGCGGAGCCGTCGTACTACTTCGAGGCCGACCGGGTCGAGAAGATCTCCAAGGACGAGATGGTCCTGTACGACGCGACCTTCACGGCCTGCACCCAGCCGGTGCCTTACTGGAGCTTCAAGATCGAACGGGCGCTGATCCGGCAGGACAATTACGCCTACCTGCACAATCCGAGGTTCAAGATAGGGCACGTCATCGTGTTCTACTCGCCGTACCTCGTCTGGCCGGTGAAATCGGACCGCGCCTCCGGTCTGCTGTTCCCCGAGTTCGGGTTTTCGCGTCGCTCGGGCACCATCCTCAGCAACGCCCTCTACTGGGCCATCCGCCGCAACATGGACGCGACCCTCTATCTCGATTACATGTCGCTGGCGGGGCTCGGCACGGGACTGGAATACCGCTACATGCCGAGCGAGAACGGCCGCGGCTACTTCACCGGTTACTTCATCCGCGACCAGATCGCCAAAGAGGAGGACATCCAGGGGATTCCCACCAATCGCTGGGTGATCAATTACGGTCACAACCAGGTCTTCGGCCAGGGCTGGAAGCTGGTCGCGACCGCCAACTTCATCAGCGATTTCGACTACTATCGGGATTTCGAGCGGGACCTGCGCCTCTCCACCAACCCCCAGGCGGTGAGCAACCTCTTCATGACCCGGACCTGGGGGTTCTATTCACTCAACCTCCGGAGCGAGCGCCGGGAACAGCTGGTCAACGTGGCGGTCGACCCCGCGTTCGACGGACCGTTCTCCCAGACGCAGGAGGAGACGATCACGCGCTGGATCCAGCCGGGGATCGAGCTCCGCGGTCGCCGGCAGCGGCTCGGCACCCTGCCCTTCTTCCTCACTCTCGAGTCGTCGGCGGATCTCTTCGACAAAGGGACCCCGGGCACGGGCTATGGTCGGTTCGATGTATTCCCGGTGCTGTCGTCGCAGCTTTCGCCAGTGCCCTGGCTCGACGTGAACGCGAGCTTCGGCGTCCGCGATACTTATTACACCAAGAGCCAGCGCGGCGACCTCGGCTGCGACAACATCCCGAACACGGGGGACTTCGGCGAGGGGAACGGGATCGTCGACTCGGAGCGCGACCAGAACCTGAACGGCGTGTTCGACGCCGCGGATGATCTCGGTTGCGACAATCTTCCCGGGACTCTCGACTTCGGCGAAGGAAACAACGTCTTCGATCACGAGAACACGATCATCAGCGATCAGCCGTTCGACCGGCGCATCTACCAGGGGGGGCTGACGCTGATCGGGCCGAAGCTCAGCCGCGTCTTCGACCGTCCGAACTCGAAATTCTCGCCGCAGTACAAGAACACCATCGAGCCGCAGATCACCTACACCTACCTGTCGAGGGTCGCCGATCCGGATCGGGTGATCCCGTTCGACCAGATCGACGCCATCGGGGGCAACGCCAATCTGGCGACGTACGCGGTCGTGAGCAGGCTGTTCGCCAAGCGTCCGATCAGCGGGACGGAGCAGATGAGCGCCCTGTACGGTCCCGCGAATTCGACCTTCGTCGGGGGCGGCCGCATCGATCCGTACGCCAAGACCCGGGAGCTCCTGCAGCGCAAGCAGCAGGAGCAGCAGCAGGCGGGCGGCGGGAGCCAGGCGTCGAAGGAGGAAGACGAAGAGAAGAAACGCCTGAGCACCGTCGAGATCGCATCGCTCGAGATCAGCCAGGACTATTCTTTCCTCGGGCCTCTCAGCGTGTCGTCGGCGCTGGGGTCGGCGTTCACGCCGCTGCAGAGCAACTTCGGGCCGGTGCAGGCCACGCTGCGCGTCAACCCGTCCCTGCACACGAGCGTCGACATGCGCAGCTCGTATGATATTCTCTTCCGCCAGATCCGCGAGGCGAGCCTCAGCGCCAACCTGCGCAGCCTCAAGCGCGGGTTCCTCGATGTGACCTGGTCCAGCATCCGGGACCTCGAATCGCGCGCCCTGTTCGAGCAGGGGCAGGGTTTCGCGCAGCCGTTCAACCGCAGCCAGATCGGTGTGCAGGGAGAAACGAGCTTCTGGGGCCGCAAGCTTCTCCTCGGCGTGCAGACGAACTATGAACTGGGAGACATTCAGGCGGGCGAGCCTCGCCTGCGCGACCAGCGCTACCGGTTCGGCTACAACACGCAGTGCTGCGGGTTCCAGCTCGAGGTCCTCAACCGCAATTTCGTCGGCTCCAGCCAGCGTGAGTTCCGCTTCCTGATCAATCTCAAGGGTGTGGGGAACGTGATCGATTTCCAGTCGGGTTCGGCGGGCGCGCTGCCGGGGACGTTCCCGGGGATCGCGCCGTGAGCGCCGACCGTGCGCTCGTGCGCCTGGTCCTCGGCGCGGGCGGGATGCTGGGGAGAGCCGTCACCGAAGCGCTGGAGGAGGCGTATCCCGGCACGATCGCCGCGACCCGTGCCGAGGCCGATGTGACGGACGGCTTCCGGCTGGAAGCCGAAGTCGAGAGACTTCGGCCGGACGTGGTCATCAACTGCGCGGCGTACACCGACGTCGACGGCTGCGAGATCGACCGGGACCGCGCGCGGCGTGTGAACGCGGAGGGGGCCGGGAACGTCGCGATGGCGGCCGCCGCGACCGGCTCCCGGGTCGTCCAGGTGAGCACCGACTTCGTATTCGACGGCCGCCGCGGCGTTCCCTACACCGAAGACGATCCACCGGCTCCCCTGTCGGAGTATGGCCGCAGCAAGCTGGACGGGGAGCGGCGTGTCGCGGCGGCGACATCCGAGCACCTGATCGTGCGGACGTCCTGGCTGTATGGCCTCGGGCGTAGCAACTTCGTGGACTCCATCCGGACGCGCGCCGCGAACGGCGGCACGCTCCGTGTCGTGAACGACCAGTTCGGCTCGCCGACGTACGCGGTGGACCTCGCGCGCGCTCTCCTCCTCCTGATCGACCGCAACGCCAGGGGCCTGGTTCATTTCGCCAACGCGGGCGTCTGCTCGCGATACGATCTGGCGCGGGAGATCCTCGCCGCCGGCGGGTCCGGTACCGGCGAGCTCAAGGCGATCACGACCGGGGAGGCCGGGCGGATCGCCGTCCGGCCGGCCTATTCCGCGCTCGACACCTCGCTCTACAGCCGCCTGACGGGGCAAAGCCCGCGCGCCTGGCAGGAGGCGCTCCGCGACTACCTGGCCGCGGAACCGCGGCGCTCGGGGGGTCCATGAGGGTCCTGATCACCGGTGCGACCGGTTATCTCGGTGCCCACGTCGCCGCGCGTCTCGTATCGGCGGGTCATGCCGTCAGGGCGCTCGTGCGACCGGGCCGCGGGGCGAGCGTGCCGGCCGGCTGCGTTCCGGTCGAAGGCGACATCCTGGAGCCCGCATCCCTCGACCGGGCGCTCGACGGGTGCGACGCGCTCGTGCACATGGCCGCGCTCGTCAAGATGTGGGTGCGGGATCGGCGCGAGTTCGACCGCGTGAACGTGGAGGGGGTCGCGGCGGTCCTGCGCGCCGCGGAACAACGGCACGTGCGGCGCATGCTCTACACTTCGACGATTGGGGCGCTTGGACCGACCGGCCCGGATCCCCGCGACGAGTCCTTCGAGCGCGACGAGTTCCGCTTCCGCACGGAGTACGAGCGCACCAAGTGGGTCGCCGATCGCCTGGTGCGCGATCGGGTGCGGGAGGGGCTCCCGGTGACGACGGTCTATCCCGGGGTGGTCTATGGCCCAGGGGCCATGACGCAGGGGAACCTGCTCGGCCGGGTGTTCATGGATTACCTCGGCGGTCGGCTGAAGGCCCGCCTCGGAGGCGCCCCGGCCCGCATCTGTTACGCCTATGCCGACGACGTCGCCGAGGGTCACAGGCTCGCGCTGGAAAAGGGAGCACCCGGGAGAGGCTACATCCTGGGAGGGGAGAACGTCAGCCAGGACGAGCTGTTCGCCCTGCTGCACGCGCTGACCGGACGGCGCCCTCCGCGCCTCGCGATCCCCTTCTGGGCGGCCGAGACCGCCGGCCGCCTGCTGCGGGCCTGGGCACGTCTGACGGACCGGCCGCCGGACATCACGGACGGGGCCATCGCGACCTTTCGTCACTCCTGGGTCTACTCGAGCGAGCGCGCGGTCCGCGAGCTGGGCTACCAGATCACGCCGCTGCGCGAGGGTCTCCGGAGCACGATCGAAGCGCTGCGTTCCGGTTCGGTCTCCCCGGAAGCGTCGGCGCGGCAGGGGCGATGACGGCACAGGGTGAGACGGCGCGCAGGGTCGTGCATTTCGCCATGGGGGGGCTGGCCTTCCTGCTTCCCTATCTCACTCCCATGCAGGCCGCCTGCGCCGCCGGAGCGGCGGTCCTCTTCAACCTGTTCCTCCTGCCGCATGTCGGTCCCTCGCTGTTCAGGCGCGGCGAGCGCGAGTCTCCCTGGCGTTCCGGTGTCGTCATCTATCCGGCGACGGTCCTCCTGCTCGTGCTTCTCTTCCACCGCCACATGGAGATTGCGGGCGCGGCGTGGGCGATCCTGGCGGCGGGGGACAGCGCCGCGGGCTGGATCGGCCGCCGCTTCGGCCGCACGCCGATCCCCTGGAATCGATCCAAGACGATGGAGGGGTCGTGCGCGTTCGCCGTCGCGGCCTTCGCCTTCTCCTGGGCGGTCCTCGTCTGGATGGGGCGGAGACCGCTGGAGGCGGCTCTCCTCGCGGCGACGGCGTCGGTGTTCGCCGCCTTCATGGAGTCGCTCCCGTGGCGTCTGGACGACAATCTCACGGTGCCGATCCTGTCGGCCGTTTTCCTGGCCGGCCTGGAGCGGGTCGAGCTCGAGCGTCTGGTCCAGGCGGCCCCCGCGTTGTGGCGGTCGCTTCTCCTGGGTGTCGTGTGCAACCTCATCCTGGCCCTCGTGTTCCGTGGAAGCGGCGCGGTCGACCGATCGGGGATGATCGCCGGCTTCCTGGTCGGCGTTCTGACGTTCACGTTCGCCTCCTGGAGAGGATTTCTGGTCCTGATCGCCTTCTTCGTCCTCGGCAGCGCCTCGACGCGCCTCGGGCTGCGCCGCAAGCAGCGGCTCGGAATCGCGCAGGAGAAGAAGGGGGCGCGATCCGCGCGGCACGCCCTTGCGAACTGCGGCGTCGCCGTCTATCTGGCGTTCCTGATCGCGGCCGCCGCGTCGCCGGACGTCTTCCGTCTGGCCTTCGTCTGCGCCTACGCGACGGCCGCGTTCGACACCGTGAGCAGCGAGATCGGCCGGGCCTACGGCGGCCGCCCGGTCCTGATCACCACGCTACGGAGAGTCCCCGCCGGAACCAACGGCGGGGTGTCCTGGCTCGGCACGTGGACCGGCCTCGCCGCGTCCGCCGTCGTGTGCGGAGTCGCGGTCGCGGCGGGTTTCCTGGAGGGACGCTTCAGTGGTGTCGTGCTGGCCGCGGCGTTCATCGGATCGACGGCCGACTCGGTCCTGGGAGCCACGCTCGAGAGCCGCGGGCTCATGGACAACGAGGCGGTGAATTTCTCCAACACCCTGGTCGGCTCGCTGAGCGGGATCGGTCTCCTGGCGCTGCTCTGAACCAGGCCGCCGGGTGCCCCGCTCCCGGACGGCATCGCACGATCATGCGGGTCCCCGGGGAACTTCCGGGCGGGCCGGGCTGTCTCAGGTCGGGGGCGGTCTTCCTAATGAGCACGATGGCGCGAGCGCGTGGCAGGCTGTGGCGGATGGGCCGGGGCTCGAAGGTCGACCCGGGTGATGGGCCGGGCGCCGCGACCCCCGGGTCCGCCCCGGAGACCGGCGATGGCCGTCTGATCTCGAAGGCGACGGGAGGGGATCGCGAGGCCTTCGACCTTCTCGTCGAGCGTCACCTGCCCCGCGTCTGGGCCGTGGTCTGGCGGATCCTGCGCCACAACGAGGACACCGAGGACGTCGTGCAGGAAGTCTTCCTCGCGGCGTACCAGGGACTGGAGGGCTACCGGGGCGAGGCGAAGTTCTCGACCTGGCTGCACCGGATCGCGGTGACGCGCGCCCTGAATCACCTCGACCGCAAGGAGGAGAAGATGCGGCGCGCCTTCCGAAACCTGGAGGACGACAGCCACCTGCTCGAGGCGGCCCCCGAGGCCGCGGGCTCATGGATCATGCGGGGATCTCCGTCGCCTCTCCAGGCCCTGGAGGCCGACGATCTCATGCGACGTCTCGCGGCCTGCCTGTCGCGGCTGCCGGCGGCGTGGCGCGCGGTCCTGACGCTGCGGGACGTGGACGCCCGTTCCTATGAAGAGATCGCGGCGCTCGCCGGTCTGGCGCTCGGGACGGTCCGCTCGCGCCTGGCGCGGGCCCGCGTGGCGCTCCGACAGTGTGTCGCGGGGGAGGGTCCGTGAGCGATCGGAGGAATGTCCATCCGCGCGAGCTGCTGTCCGCCTACCTGGACGGCGAGCTCCCGCAGACCGAACGTGCCGAGGTCGAGGCGCATGTCGCCGGCTGCTCGTCCTGCGAGGCCCTCCTGGACGACTTCCGGGCGATGGCGGCGATAGCGACACGGGAGGAGCCGCCTCCGGTCCCGACCGATTTGCGGTCGCGCATCCGCCTCAAGGTCGGACTCGCGGGAGCCGGCAGGACACGGCAACGCCGGTTCCGCCTCGAGTACTCCCGCATGGGGATCGCCGCCGCCGCCGTCATCGTCCTGGCGATCGGTCTGTGGGCGACGAGATGGGACACTGCGCCCCCGCAGACACCGCTCATCGATCGACCGACGGCCCCGGATACCCTCGGCGGAAGCGAGCGCGCCGGGGTCGGGAAGGAGCCGCGGGACGAGCTGGACGAATCGTTGAAGGCGCTCGGCTATGTCGGGAATGGATCGCGGCAGAGGGACGATTCGGCTCCTTCCGCCACGGGTCGGAACAGCAGGATGCAGGAGACGGCGGCTCCGTCCGGAGCACCGGCGCCCGTGATCGCCGGGGGCGTCCGAGAAAGGGAGCCGATCGAGCGGCGACAGGCGAAGCCTGAGCGCGAGCCTGCCGCGCCTGCGGCGGGATTCGCCCCCGCCGCGGCCGGCGTCGCGGAGGGGCGTGGGGCACGCCAGGACGTGCTTGAGGATCACAAGGTGGTCGCAAGGACACAGGCGGAGGCTCCCCTGGCCTCCCCGCGGTCCGAGGCAACATCACGTGGGCAGGTCCTGCTGCTGGAGTCCACCGGGTACCGGGTGTCCGCACATCAGGACGGCACGGTGGTCCTGTCGGCCGTAGGGTACACCTGCGCGGTGCGGCAGGACGCACCATCCGTCGATCCCGATATCGCTGCGCTCTTCGCGCTGGCTTCAACCGCCGGAGAGACGGCGGGCTCCCCGTCCACGGCGCGCCGGGGCACGACTGTCGTCCGGCTGCTGAAGCCGCGAAACGCGGAGGAAGAATCTGCCGGCGAGGCCCCCGGGGTCGACCTGCCCGGCGCGCAGGGAGTCGCGATCGAGACAGGACTCCGCACACTGCTGCGGGACAAGTATCTGCCGCTCATGGAACGCCGGTGCGGGACGGTGCCGCGGATCGTCCGCTCCCCCTGAGTGCCCCCGGCCCGTCGGGCCCGCGATTTGTGCGGCGTCGGGGCGGCGAGTATCCTACGCGCGGCGCATGTGCGGGATAGCAGTGACCAGGGTCAGGAGCTTCGCCTCGCGGGCGCGGCTCTACTTCGCATTGACCCGGCCTTTCACCCTGCTTCCTCCGACCTTTGGCGTCGTGTCGGGCGCCCTGACCGCGTTCGGCTCCGCGCACAATCCCGATCCTGAACGACACTTCACGACGTCGGTCCTGGCGATGATCCTCCTCGGTTCGGTCACCGCCGCATTCCTGAATGCCGCGAGCAACGTCATCAATCAGTACCACGACCTGGAGATCGACCGTCGCAACAAGCCGCAGAGGCCGCTGCCCTCGGGGAGGATCTCGACCGGGGCCGGTCTGCGCTTCGCGTTCCTCCTGTACATCGTGGCTCTCCTGCCCACCTGGCTCATCGTCGACTACCCGCGCGCCACCTTCTGGGAGAAGGCCGGAGCGCCCCTTGCGGAGCACCAGTGCTTCTTCATCTACCTCGCGGGTCTCGTGCTCACTCTGATGTACTCCGACCCGGTCTGGGGGCGGACGAAGCGGTTCGGCATCTGGGCCAATCTCACCATCGCCGTGCCGCGCGGTTGTCTCCTCAAGGTGGCGGGCTGGTCCATGGTCGCGAGCGTGATTCACGTGGAGCCCTGGTACATCGGATCGGTCTTCCTGCTGTTCCTGCTGGGGGCCACCTCGAGCAAGGACTTCTCCGACATGGAGGGAGACGCCGCCCACGGTTGCCTCACGCTGCCGATCCGGCTGGGGGTGGAGAAGGCCGCGCGCTTCGTCGCACCGTTCTTCTGCCTGCCGTGGCTCCTGATCCCGATCGGCGTGTGGCTCCCCGATCCGTTCGGTTCGGGCCCGGTTCTGACAGGGGACCGCACCCTGCTGACCCTCCTGGGACTGGCGCTCGCGGGCTGGGGGGCCTGGACGGCCCGGCTCATCCTGCGCGACCCGGCGGCTCTGGCGAGATCGGAGAACCATCCGTCCTGGACGCACATGTATCTCATGATGATGTTCGCCCAGGTCGGGTTCGCCATCGCCTACCTTGCTTGACCCCCGTGGTTCCGCGGCCCGTTCCGGCAGGGGGCTGCTCCTGGTGCTCCTGGCGGGCGCCGCCTGGACCTGCGCCGAAGCGGTCACGACGGCCGGGCCCGCCGACACCGTCGTCGTCCTGTCCATCGACGGCATGCGCTGGGACTACCCCGCCCGGGCCGGGGCGCCGACCCTCGCGCGCCTGGCCAGGGAGGGAGCGTCCTGCGGGGCGCTGCTGCCGCCGTTCCCCTCCTCGACTTTTCCGGCCCACGCCAGCCTCGCGACCGGGGTCTTCCCCGACAGGCACGGTATCGTCAACAACGAATTCATCGACCGCAGGCGCGGGCTCTATCGCCGGGATGACGATGCCACGTGGCTCCTGGCCGAGCCGATCTGGGTGACCGCGGAGCGCCAGGGGGTGCGCACCGCCGTGTTCCATTGGGTTTTCTCCTACACGCCGTGGCGGGGTATCGCCGCGACACGCCGCATTCCGTATTCCGCGGAGACGACCGACCGGGACAAGATCGAGCGGATCACTCGATGGCTGTCGCTGCGCGGGGAGGACCGGCCTCGGCTGATCCTGTCCTACCTGCACGGACCGGACGCAGCGGGTCACGCCGATGGTCCCGAGTCGGGCGCCGTGCTCGAGAGCGTGCGTCGGACCGACGGTCTGGTGGCGCGTCTGTTGCGGGCCCTCGAGCGAGCGCCGAAATCGGCGCTGATCGTCGTCTCGGATCACGGCATGGCGGGCGTCTCGCGCGTATTGAGAACTCGGGACCTGCTCGGGCGGGGTGAGTCGCGCCCCGTCCGCGCCGTTTCCACGGGGGCCGTCTGCAACGTCTACTGCCCGGACCTCCGTTCCTGCGGCGCCGCCGAGTCCGCGCTGACGGAAGTTCCCGGAATGACCGTCTACAGGAAGGGATCGCTGCCCGGAGGGTTACGCTACCGGCAGCCCGAGCGCACAGGCGATCTCGTGGCCATCGCCCCGCCCGGGACGTACTTCGCGGACGGTCGCGGAGACGAGAAGCCGGTGCGGGGCATGCATGGGTATCCTCCCGAGCAGAGCGAGATGCAGGGGATCTTCTACGCCTGGGGAGCGGGGGTGAGGCGTGGCGCCCGGTGCGATCGTCTTCGAGCCGTGGACGTGGCCCCGCTCGTCTGCAGACTTCTCGGCATCAGGTGTCCCGAGGAGATCGACGGCAGGGTGCCGGAGGATCTGCTCGAACCATGGAGCGACATCACTCCGGTCGGCTGCGGGGCCCGGGCGGAGCCGCATCGCGCGAATCCCCCCCGGCCGGGGCCGCGTCGTCCGGATGCTGGTCCGGACACGCCGCCCCGGAGTACCGCGCCACCCTGACGCGCGCCGGGCGCAGGAGCGTGGCGCCGAGCATGTATCCTCGGCCGCTTTCCTCGAGGATCAGAGTGTCGCGCGCGGGATCGTCCGTCTCCTGCACCGAGACCGCTTCGGCCACGGCGGGGTCGAAGCGCTGTCCCACCAGGTCGAGCCCCTGAACTCCCTCGGACGCGAGGGTCTGGAGGAGATGATCACGGATGAGCGTGACGCCGGACAAGAGGCCGCCGGCACCCGGGGATCCGGCGCCGACCGCGATCGCCCGGTCGAGGTCATCGAGGACCCCGAGCACCTTGCGCATCATCTCGACGCGCGCGATCTCGACCCGGCGCTCCAGATCGCGCGCCAGGCGCACCCGGAAGGCCTCGCGCTCCTCCTCGATCCGGCGGTAGGCCGCGCTGATCTCCCGCGCCCGGCGCTCCGCCTCCTCGGTGCGGACCTTCAGCTCCTCGACGACCGAGGGGTAGCGAGGCTCCAAGGCCGCCGAGGTCTCGTCCTGGAAGACCGGACGTCGATCGATGACCGAGAATGCCTTATCCTGGCTGTCGTCCCGCGTGTCTCCTGATCTGCCGTGTTCTTTCATGATCGATTCCAATGGGCGAACCCGGCGGCGTCCGGCCGGCCGTCAGTGCCCCGTAAGACGTCGGATGCGCTCGCGGATCGGCGGATGCGTGCTGAAGAGGTTCGCCAGCGCCTCGCCCGTGAACGGCTTGACGATGAACAGGTGACTGGAGGCCGGCGCCGCGGTCAGCATCGGGATCCGTCGGCTGGCGTCCTCGAGCTTCTGCAGCGCATGGGCGAGCCCGTACGGGTTGTGCGTGAGCTCCGCCCCGCTCGCGTCGGCCTGGTACTCGCGGGCGCGCGACACGGCGAGCTGGATGAGGGTCGCCGCGATCGGAGCCAGGATGATCCCGGCGAGCAGGGCAATCGGGTTGGAGCCCTGGCGGTCGTCGCGCTGACCGCCTCCGAATATCGCCGCCCAGCGGGCCATGTTGGCGATCACCATGATCGTCGCCGCGAGGGTCGCCGCGATCGAGCCGATCAGGATGTCGCGATTCTTGACGTGCGACAGCTCGTGCGCCAGGACCCCCTCGAGCTCCTCGGCGTTCAGGATGCGCAGGATTCCATGCGTCACGGCGACGGCCGCGTGGTTCGGGTCGCGTCCCGTGGCGAACGCGTTCGGGGCCTCCTCGGGAAGGACGTAGACGCGCGGCATGGGTATCCCGGCGCGCGCGGTGAGACGCTCCAGGATCTCGTACAGCTCGGGCGCCTGCTCCCGGCCGACCGGTTGGGCGCGGTGCAGCGCCAGGACGATGCGGTCGGAGAACCAGTAGGAAAAGAAGTTCATGAGGGCCGCCACTCCCAGGGCGATGTACATCCCGTTCGCTCCGCCGAACAGGCCGCCCATGGCCACGATCAGAGCGGACAGCAGCCCCAGGAGGAATGCCGTCTTCAAGGCGTTCATCGGATGTATCGTCTCCTCGTCGCGCGCCACCGGTGCGTCCGGTGCCGGCGTCGCATTGTAACCCGCCCGGCGGCGGGGGCCCATCCCACCGGCGTCACTTCACCTCGATGCGGATGGCCTTGGCCTTCGACTCCTGCCTCTTCGGCAGGATGACTTCCAGGACGCCGTTCTTCTGCGTGGCCCGGATCCCGGCCTGGTCGACGTTCGTCGGCAGGCCGAAGGAGCGGACGAAGGTGCCGTGGGGACGTTCCGCCCGGTGCATGTCCTCGGGGCGGAGGTCCCCTGAAAGCCTTCTCCGCCCCCGGATCACGAGTGTTCCGCCCTCCACTCTCATCTCGATGTCGTCCTGATCCACACCCGGGAGATCGGCGCGGAGCACGATCGTCTCCGCGTTCTCGAAGATATCCACCGGCGGAGTCCACTGACCCGCCTGCAGATCCTCCTGTCCCTGTGGCGCGGACATCCCTTCCTGAAACAGACGGTTGACGCGGTCCTGGAGGGTCCACACATCACGATAGGGGTCCCACTTGACGACGGTCATGCTCTCCTCCTCGCGATTTCAGGATTCGTCCGGTCCGATCGGGAGCGCCGTCAGCGGGCGCGTCTCCCGGTCGTGGCGACCGGCTCCTGCTTTCTGATTTTTTCGAACACCACCTCGTTCACTGGGCCTCCTGCAGCGCCTCCTGGGAACGGACAGTCAACTTGTCGAGGTTCATGCTCTGCTGCAATCTCCTTCAGTCATGATTAATGGGATGCTCAGTATAAACATTGAGTGTATCATTGTCAAATAATTTGATATACAATATCTATTTTATTATCAATAACTTAGAAAGTATTCATGCAGGCGCACGCCCATCCTCTTCCAGGAACTCCCGGAACATGTCCAGGCAGAGGCGTGTGTGGGTGAGGAACAGATGGTGTCCTGTCCCGCGCACCGTGCGCAGGCGCATGTGGGGGTAGAGAGCCGGTAGGGGACGCACATGGTCGAGCGGTGCGACGGAGTCCTGCTCGCCATGGATCAGGAGCGTGGGCAGGGGAGCGACCTCGGGCAGGATCCGATCGACCTGGTAGCTCAAGAGACAATGTTCCAGAGTCGAGGTGAGCGACTTGAAGGTGAACTTGTGGCTGTCGATGACCACCGACCAGGGAAATCGCAGCATATACCTCAGCGTGAGCTCCAGGCCGGTGCGTTTCATCTGGGCAATCGTTTCCCCCAGAGAGTGTTCGTTGAGAAGGCGCCGGTAATGGGGGGAGCCGCGCCAGAAGAGGGCGTGCGCCGTCGCAGGCTCGCTGAAGCGTGGAAGGCTCAGCAGGATCATGCGCTTCACGTGCGACCCGTGGAGCGCGGCGTACTCCAGGGCGATCAGGCCGCCGAGAGAGTGACCGACGATGGTCAGCGGGTGTCCGGCGAGATCGATCTCCTCCACAAGACTGCGCACGCTGTCGCGGAACACGGGCAGGGTGTACTCGAGGTAGGGCTTGGGAGACAAGCCGAACCCGAGGAGATCGGGGAGCACCAGCCTGTAATCCTGCTCGAGCGGCCGCACCTTCTTCTGCCAGTACCGCCTGGAGCCCGTGATGCCGTGCAGGAACAGCAGGACGGGCCCGCGGGGATTGCCGGTCGAGACGTAGTGGAGGGCGTTCGGCGGTCTCATGTCACGCAGCACGGGTCGGCACGTTCGACCGCGCGGGCGCGCGATCATATCATGTCGAAGCGACCGCGCTCCGCCTTGATCTCCTCGGGGGCCGTGGCCTATCATCAG
Organism: Candidatus Dormiibacterota bacterium; assembly: GCA_035635555.1. Taxonomy (NCBI): domain Bacteria; kingdom Bacillati; phylum Candidatus Dormiibacterota; species Candidatus Dormiibacterota bacterium. The sequence continues at coordinate 7,825 of DASQAT010000044.1, read as the reverse complement.
CCCCTCTGACGAGCGAACCGTTCCGCGCAGGACCTCCCCCTCATAGCCCCGGCGACGGCGGTCCGACGCTCCCGGATCTTCTTCCTCCGCCGCCGGAGGACGTGACAGGAAGGAGGACGTCATGCTGGAGTCCCTGCAGAAGACCGATCCCGAAGTGGCCGTGGCTCTCGCCGCCGAGGTCGCCCGGCAGGACGAAACCCTGGTCCTGATCGCCTCCGAAAACTTCGCCTCGCGCGCCGTGCTGGAAGCGATGGGATCCGTGTTCACGAACAAGTATGCGGAGGGGTATCCCGGACGCCGCTACTACGGTGGATGCGAGCACTCCGACACGGTCGAGCGGCTGGCCATCGACAGGGCCAGGGCGATTTTCGGCGCGGAGCACGCCAACGTCCAGCCGCATTCGGGTTCGCAGGCGAACATGGCGGTGTACCTCGCCATGCTCAAACCGGGCGACGTCATCCTGGGGATGGATCTCTCGCACGGCGGACATCTGACTCACGGCCATCCCCTGAATTTCTCCGGGCGATACTTCAAGATCATCCCCTACGGTGTCAGCCGTGAGACGGAGCTACTGGACTACGACCAGATGGAGCGTCTGGCCCGGGAACACCGGCCCCGCCTGATCGTCGCGGGGGCGAGCGCCTACGCGCGGATCATCGACTACCCCCGCATCCGCCGCATTGCAGACGACACCGGAGCCCTTCTGATGGCCGACATCGCCCACGTGGCGGGTCTGGTCGCGGCGGGGGTGCATCCGAATCCGGTGCCCTACGCCGATTTCGTGACCACCACCACGCACAAGACCCTGCGCGGTCCGCGCGGGGCGGTCATCCTCTGCCGCGAGCGCTTCGCGAAAGAGATCGACAGCGCCGTGTTCCCGGGGACACAGGGTGGGCCCCTCGTGCACATGATCGCGGCCAAGGCGGTGGCGTTCAAGGAGGCGATGTCCGAGGAGTTCAAGCGTGATCAGAAGCGGACCGTGGAGAACGCCGTGAGACTGGCGGCGCTTCTCGCGGCCGGCGGTCTTCGAGTCGTCTCGGGCGGCACGGACACCCACCTGTTCCTCCTGGATCTGCGGACGAGGAAACTGACGGGACGCGCGGTCGAGCAGAGACTGGACAGGGTGGGCATCGCCCTCAACAAGAACACCATTCCGTTCGATCCGGAGAAGCCGCTGATCGGCAGCGGTGTGCGGATCGGCACGCCCGCCGTGACCACGCGGGGGATGGGGCCCTCCCAGATGGACGAGATCGCCCGGCTGATCCTCGATGCGCTCGAACGGGAACCGGACGCGCGCGACATCGAGTCCCTGCGGGGCCGCGTCGCGGGGCTCTGCCGATCCTTCCCCATCTATGGCTGGCTGCCGCGCCCGGCGGCCGAGCGCGGCGCCGGTCGGGAGCGCCCGTCCTGACGTCCCGCCGCGCGATCCGGCCGCTCCCGATCCTCCTCGATCGGACCGGCGTCCCGCGGAGAGTCGTGGGCGGGGGGCGCGTGGCGGAGAGGACGCCGAGGATTCCTCCCGAGGCGGAGGAGGCCGAGGCATGACGGATCGTCCCGATCCCGGGCGCGCCCTCTATCTCGTCGACGGAAGCAACAACCTGTACCGGGCGTTCTACGCCATACGAGGTCTGAGCACCAGCAAGGGTCTCCCGACCAACGCCATCTTCGGCTTCACGTCGATGCTGCGCAAACTCCTGCGCGAGCACGCGCCGCGACGCCTCGGGGTGGCCTTCGACCTTGCGGAGCCGACGTTCCGGCACAAGGCGTTCGCCGACTACAAGGCGAACCGCCCCGAGACACCCGCCGATCTCGTCGTGCAGATCCCGTACGTGAAGAAGGTGTGCGAGGTTCTGGGGGTCCCCGTGCTCGAGCTCTCCGGGTTCGAAGCGGACGACCTCATCGCGACGCTCGCCGATCGCGGCCGCAAGGCCGGCCTCGAGGTCGTCATCGTGGCCACCGACAAGGACCTTCTGCAGCTCGTGGGAGACGGCGTCAGGGTCTTCAATCCCGTGAGCGAACAGTTTCTCGACAGCGGGGGTGTCGAGCGCGTGTTCGGGGTTCGACCCGATCAGGTGCGGGACGTGCTGGCGCTCTGCGGCGATTCATCCGACAACATCCCGGGCGTTCCCGGAATCGGGGAGAAGGGGGCCAGGGATCTGATCCGCCAGTACGGCGATCTCGAATCCGTCCTGCTCGCGGCCCCGGCCATCTCCCGGAAGACTTATCGGGAAGGCCTGCTGGCGAACGCCGACGTCGCCCGCCTGAGCCGCGACCTGGCCACTCTGCGTTACGACGCCCCGCTGTCGTTCGATCCCGATCGATTGAGAGTCGGCGCGCCCGACCAGGAGGCGGCGCGACAGCTCTTCCAGGACCTCGAGTTTGGAGCGCTCGCGCGGGAGTTTGCGGCTCCCGTGGTGACCCCGGAGGCGCGTCACACGGTCGTCCGGGATACCCCGGACCTGGAGCGGGCGGTGGAGCGATTGCGGGCGTCGGGGCGGTTCGCCTTCAATGTGGAGAGGGACCACGCCGAGCCGATGCGGGCCGGAATCGTGGGAATCGCCCTGGCCGGCGTCGGCGGTGAGAGCTTCTACGTTCCGGTGGCGCAACGCCACCTCGGCGATCCCCCCCCGCTCGACCAGGCGACCGTCCTGAACCGCCTGCGTCCCCTGTTCGAGAGGCGGGGTCCGCGGCGCGAGGCCCACAACGTCAAGAGCGATCTGATCCTGCTCCGGCGTTTGGGCTGGGATCCGCCGACCGTCGAGTTCGACACCATGCTGGCCAGCTACCTCCTCGACGCCTCGCGGCGCAGCCATGACCTCGAGGCGGTCGCCCGGGACGTCGCCGGGTTCGAGGTCCCCTCCTACGAAGCGGTGCTCGGCTCGGGCGCCAGGAGCGTCCCGCTCGCCGATATCGGCGTGGAGCGGGCCGCGGCCCTGGTCTGCGGGCGCGTCGCCGCCGTGCTGGCCGTCCGCGACCGTCTGGAGACGGGCATGAGGGAGGAGGGGCTGCTGGCGCTGTTCAACGACCTGGAGCTTCCCCTGGCGTACGTCCTGGCGGAGATGGAGGTCGCCGGCGTGCGCGTCGACACCGGCTTCCTCGCTTCGCTGTCGCGCGAGTGGGAGACTCAGCTGGCCCGCTTGACCTCCGAGATCCACGCTCTCGCGGGGAGGGAGTTCAACATCAACTCGCCCCGCCAGCTGGGGGAGATCCTGTTCGACGGTCTGAAACTGACCCCCGGGCGCAGGACCCAGAGGACGCGGTCGTTCTCCACCGGCGTGGAGGTCCTCGAGGAGCTGGCGGAGGAGCACGAGCTGCCGCGCCGGATCCTGGAATACAGGAGCCTGCAGAAGCTCAAGTCGACCTACGTCGACAGCCTGCCCGGCCTGATCAACGCGGACACGGGCCGCGTCCATACGTCCTTCAACCAGGCGGTCGCCGCCACCGGCCGTCTGAGCAGCAGCGATCCGAATCTTCAGAACATCCCGGTGCGCACGGAGCAGGGGCGGCAGATCCGCAGGGCCTTCGTCACGGATCGCGGTCATGTGCTCCTGTCCGCGGATTACTCGCAGATCGAGCTGCGTGTGCTCGCCCACCTGTGCGGCGATCCGGCCCTGGTGAACGCCTTTCGGACGAACGAGGACATTCACCGCCGCACGGCGGCGGAAGTCTTCGGCGTGATGCCCGATCTGGTGAGCGACGAGATGCGCCGGCGCGCCAAGGTCGTGAACTTCGGAATCATCTACGGCATGGGCGCCCAGCGTCTGGCGCGCGAGCAGGGGATACCGGTCAAGGAGGCGGAGGGCTTCATCGAGGCTTACTTCCAGCGTCTGCCCCGCGTGAAGGAGTACATCGACACCACGATCGCGGCGGTGGAATCGGAGGGGCGCGTCAGGACCCTGCTCGGGCGGGTACGCCACTTCCCGGAGATCAAAGGCACGGATCGGAACGCCCGCCAGCAGGCGCTCCGCGCCGCCGTGAACACGACCATCCAGGGCACGGCGGCGGATCTCATCAAGCTCGCGATGGTGGCGCTGGCCCGGCGTCTCAAGGAGGCGGGGAGCGGCGCGCGCATGACGCTTCAAGTCCATGACGAGCTGGTCCTGGAGGTACCGGAGACGGAGGTTCCCGCCGTGTCCCGCATCGTGCGCGACGTGATGGAGGGCGTCCACGAGCTGCGCGTCCCTCTGGTCGCCGATCTCAAGATTGGGCCGAACTGGCTGGACATGACGAAGGTCGAATCCAAAGATTGAAATCGGCCCGGTGGCGGCGTCGGGCCGCCGCCGCGTCCATTGCGCCTCCCCATTTCGTAACCTACATTGCCGTTGCGGCGGCGACGTGTGGCCGTCGAAATCTCCGGAACGGACACATGCCCGAGGCGACCCACATCCTGATTGTTGATGACGACCGGACGATACGGGACCTGCTGAACGAAGGGCTGTCCGACAGCGGTTACCGCTGCGACACCGCCTGCGACGGACTCGAAGGCCTCAGGAAGGTCCAGACGAACGGATTCGAGCTGGTCGTGAGCGACATCGACATGCCGGAAATGGACGGGGTCCACCTGCTCCAGGAGATCAAGAAGATCCGCCCGGACACCGAGATCATCATGCTGACGGGCATCGTGGACGTCGAGACTGCCATCCAGTCGATGCGCCTGGGGGCCTGCGACTACCTCACCAAGCCCTTCAATCTCGCCGAGGTTCGGATCACGGTGGAGAGGGCCCTGGAGAAGCAGCGCCTGCTGCGGGAGAATCGGGAGTATCAGAGGACGCTCGAGATCAAGGTCGCGGCCCGCACGGCCGAGCTGCTCGGCAAGAAGCGGGAGGTGGAGGATCTCCTGTCGCGTCTGCAGTCCTCCTATCAGACGACCCTCGAGGCCCTGGCGTCGGCGCTCGACACACGCGACACGGAGACGCTGGGCCATTCCCTGCGGGTGGCCTCGTACACGGTGGCCGTGGCGCGCCGGATGGGCGTGGGGGAGCCGGACCTGACGGACATCTACCGCGGCGCGCTGCTGCACGACGTGGGGAAAATCGGCGTCCCGGACGCAATCCTCCGAAAGCCGGGCAAGCTGACCCCGGAGGAATGGGTCGAGATGCGCCGGCATCCGGAGATCGGTCATCGCATCCTGCAGGGGATCAAGTTCCTGGAAGGGGCGCGCGAGATTGTTCTCAGCCATCAGGAAACGTACGACGGGTCGGGCTATCCGCGGGGTCTGAAGGGGAAGGAAATCCCGCTGGGGGCCCGCATCTTCGCCGTGGTCGACACGCTGGACGCCATGACATCGGACCGCCCGTACCGCAAGGCCCTGCCGTACGAGGCGGCGCGCGCCGAGATCCTCAAGTATTCCGGCACGCAATTCGATCCGGACGTCGTGCAGGCCTTCCTGGACATTCGGGACGGGGAGTGGAACGAGATCCAGCGCCGGGTCATGCAGGACATCCTGGTCCGGGGGCAGTCCCGGCTGTAGGCCGGCGGGGGCGCGCCGCCTCCGGTTCTACGGGGGCGACGCCGCGGCCTTCTGGACAAGAAGGGCGAGGTCGTGCTCGAGCGTCGTCTGCGGCGTCTCGACGATGCGACCGACCTCGCGCCCATCGGCGCGCAGGATGAAGGTGGGCACTCGCTCGATGGCGCCCCTCCTGACCAGACGCGCCGGCTCCTTCTTGGTCCGGTCGATGCCGTAGTACCGGACTTTCAGGCGCGCCGGGGAGGCTCGATCGAGAATCCGGAGGAAGCGCGGGACCTCCCGGCGGCTGTCGGAGCACCAGCCTCCGAAATACACGTCAAGCCTGGCCTTGAGCGGTGTCGTGGCGATCACCCGGATGTCCGCCTCGGCCGGTTCGTAGGCCTCGCGGTTCGTCCGCCACTCCGGCGAGATCGACAGGATGGCCTCCGGCCCGACGCGGCCGAGGAGGACCTCCTGCGCCGGCGTCGCGCCGGCCGCGGCCAGCAGGAACACGATCGTCAACACCCGTCGTGCCGTTCTCGACATGCAGGCTCCCGGCGAGCATCATCCGGGGAGTGCCCGGGTTTGTCAACCGTCCTGCTTTGCTTGACGACCCGATCCCCGTCTGTTAAATTGACTTGGTCCTGATCCTCTGGAGGTTCCCGTCCGTGAACAGAAAACGAACCGCCGTCATGGCCGCCGCGCTGGCGGCCACGGTCTCGATAGTTGTCGCGGGGGCACCGTCGAACCAGGTGCCGAAGGACGACACCGCTGCGACGGGGAGGCAGTCCGGCGTCGCGGGGGACCCGATGCTCGCGCGCATCCTGCAGGCTTTCGACAAGGCCCAGCGCGAGACCGGCACCCTCGTGGCCTCGTTCACCGAGAAGAAGGAACTCAAGCTCCTGGCGCGGCCCGTGTTGTCGCGCGGCGAGTTCTATTACAACCGGCCCAACCAGGTCCGCTGGGAGTACCTCGACCCGGACCGCAAGGTGTTCGTGATCACGGAGGACATGTACATCGCCTATTACCCGGCGCTCAAGAGGGCGGAGGAGGTGCCGATCAAGAAATTCGTCGGGAAGCGCCTGTTCCGGTTCCTGGGGGTCGGGCAGTCTATCGACGAGCTGGGGAAGTACTACGAATTCCGGCTGGCTCCGCAAAGCGATCTGAAGGACACGTACCTTCTTGTCCTGGTTCCACGCAAGAAGAAACTGGCCGAGCGTGTGGCCGAGATGAAGATCTGGGTCGACACCACGACCTTCCTGCCGCGCCAGCTGCAGTACGTCGAGTCCGACGGTGACTCGACCCTCCTGGCCTTCCAGGACATCCGCACGAACGTCGAAGTCGCCGCCAGCCGGTTTCACCTCGACCTGCCCAAGGACGTGGTGGTCTCGGAGTCCTTCAACGGCTTCTCGCTCGGCGAGCAGAGCTTCTAGCAAAAAAAGAGCCCCTCGAATTGCGAGGGGCTCGTGTCGTTCAGAGCGATCGCGGTCCGGACAGGCACCGGTCGGACGGCCGCCAGGGGCGGCCGGGGCGATCAGTACATGTCGCCGCCGCCCATGCGCGGACCCGGTGGTGCCGGCTTCTCCTTCTCCGGAACCTCGGAGACGAGCGCCTCGGTGGTCAGCATCAGACCCGCGATGCTGGCCGCGTTCTGCAGGGCCGTGCGGCAGACCTTGGTCGGGTCGATGATCCCCGCCTCGAACATGTCCACCCACTTTCCGGTGTACGCGTCGAAGCCGACCACCGGTTTCTCCTTCTCCTTCGCCTGCTGGACGACGATCGAGCCTTCGTAGCCGGCGTTGATGGCGATCTGCCGGATCGGCTCCTCCAGGGCCCGGCGGACGATGTTGATGCCGGTCTGGACGTCTTCCTGCTTCTCCTTGAGCCTCTCGAGCGCCGGGATGGCGCGCACCAGGGCGATGCCGCCGCCGGGGACGATCCCCTCCTCGACGGCCGCCTTGGTGGCGTGCATGGCATCCTCGACCCGGGACTTCTTCTCCTTCATCTCGGTCTCGGTGGCCGCGCCGACCTTGATGATGGCGACGCCGCCGACCAGCTTCGCGAGCCTCTCCTGCAGTTTCTCGCGATCGTAGTCGGAGGTGGTCTCCTCGATCTGGGTCCGGATCTGCTTCACGCGGCCTTCGATGTCCGAGCGCTTCCCCTTACCCTCGACGATGGTCGTGTTGTCCTTGTCGGCGGTGATCTTCTTGGCCTGCCCGAGGTCCTCGATCTTCACGTTCTCCAGCTTGATGCCGAGGTCCTCGGTGATGCACTTGCCGCCGGTGAGAATGGCGATGTCCTCGAGCATCGCCTTGCGCCGGTCACCGAACCCCGGCGCCTTCACCGCGCACACCTGCAGCGTGCCGCGCAGCTTGTTGA
>DASQAT010000043.1 GCA_035635555.1 Candidatus Dormiibacterota bacterium | reverse complement strand
CGCTGTCGGCAAGCCCGGCGTCTATCAGATGCTCGGCCCGCGCACGCTCCTCCAGGTGCTGTCCGAGGCCGGCGGCCTCGAGAAGGAGGCCGGCTCGCACCTGTTCGTCATCCGCGCCGTCGCCGGCGGCGCCACCGACGCGATCCCCGTCAAGATCTCTGATCTATTGATGAACCGCGACCCGGATCTCAATCTGGCGATCAGCCCGGGCGACGTCATCAGCGTTCCGCTTGACCGCCCCGTGTACGTCTACGTCGACGGCGCCGTGAAGACGCCGGGACGCCTCGAAGAGCTCGCCAGCCGCCCCATAAGCCTGCTGCAGGCGATCGCCAAGGCGGGGGGTGTGACCGAAAGGGCCAATCTCAAGTCAATCCAGATCCTGAGGCGCGGCAGCGACGGGACGCAGGCCGACCTGCGCGTCAGTCTGAAGAAGATCCGCCAGGGGAAGGACCGCGACCCCGTGCTCGAGGACGGCGACGTAGTCGTGGTGCCGGAGACATTCTTTTGAATCAGGAAAAAGAGATCCACCTGCTCGATTACTGGCACGTCATCCTGAAGCGGCGGTGGGTCGTGTACACCTCCCTCGCGGTGGTGGCGTCGGTCACGACACTCGGGACGTTCCTGCAGCGTCCGGTCTACACGGCGACGACCCGCCTGCAGATCGAGCAGAACACGCCGAAGATCCTGCCGTTCCAGGACGTCATGTCGAGCGTGCCGGATTTCCGCAACGATTTCTACCAGACGCAGTACGGGCTCATCCAGAGCCGGCGCGTGGCGCGCGAGGCGATCGACTCGCTCCACCTGGCCGACATCGACGAGTTCAGGGTCGGCGCATCGCGCGGCGCCGCGGACGGTCCGGCCCCTGAAGAGCAGGCCGAGGCGAAGCGCATCGACAAGTTCCTGAAGAAACTGGCTGTCACACCGGTGCGCAACAGCCGGCTGGTGGACATCGCGTTCGCCTCCTACGATCGGGTGCTGTCGGCGAAGGTGGCCAACCGGGTGGCCGACACCTACATCGCCTTCAACTCGCAGGCGCAGTACAACACCACCGAGCGCGCCACCACCTCCCTCACGCACCAGATCGCCAACCTGCAGGACGAGATCGACGTCAAGGAGAAGAAGCTCCAGGCCTACGCCCGCGACAACCAGATCATCGCCCTCAGCGACAAGCAGAACATTGCCCTCAAGAAGCTCAACGATCTGAGCGACTCGTACACCCGGGCGCAGGCCGAAAGGATCGCGAAGGAGGCGCGCTACGCCGCCCTCCGCGACGCGAGCCCGGGCGACCTTCCCGAAGTGCTCGACAGCCGTCTGATCCAGGACATGGCGGCGAAATACGCCGAGCTGATGCGGCAGCAGGCCGACCTGTCCCAGAAGTTCAAGCCCGACTGGCCCGCGATGCTGCGGCTTCGCCGCGAGATCGAAGAGACCGCCGAGCGCCTGGAGACCGAGCGCAAGGGGATCTACGACCAGGTCCTCGGCGCGGCGGAAAGCGCGTTCCGGTCGGCGAAGAACCAGGAGCAGTTCCTGAAGAGCGCCCTGGACGAGCAGAAACACCTGTCACAAGAGGCGAACCTGAAGGAGATCGACTACAACAACTTGAAGGCTGAGATCGCCAACCAGCGCACCACCCTCGAGGCGCTCGTCAAGCGTCAGAGCGAGACCTCCTCGTCCGCCGGCCTGAACGACCTGGTGGCGGGCAACGTGCGGATCGTCGACGTCGCCGAGGTGCCGAACCGTCCGTCGTCGCCGAAGATCCTCCTGAACATCCTGCTGAGCCTCGTCACCGGCCTGGGCCTGGGCGTCGGCCTGGCCTTCTTCTTCGAGTACCTCGACAAGTCGGTCAAGACGCCGGAGGAGATCCTGCAGGCCGGCGGCATCCCGGCGATCGGCCTGGTGCCGGCCCTGCGTCAGGAGGGGATCGGTCTGCGGGTGGTCAAGTCTGAAGGGGGCGAGAACAGCCGCGGGCAGCTCGTCGAGCTGATCTCGCACGAAGACTCGAAATCGAAGATCTCGGAGGCGTTCCGCGAGATCCGCACGGCGCTCCTGGTCTCGCAGGCGGGCGGACCGCCGAGGACGATCCTGATCACCAGCGCCTATCCGGGTGAAGGGAAGACCGCGGTGGCGATCAACCTGGCGATCACGCTGGCCCAGATCGGCAGAAGGGTCCTGCTGGTCGATGCCGACCTGCGGCGGCCGCGCATCCACAAGATCTTCCGCGTCGAGAACACGCACGGGCTGTCCACGTACCTGAGCGGTTCGGAGGTCGTGTGGCCCGAGCCGATCAAGAGCCCCGTCGAGCGGCTCGATCTGATCCCGAGCGGCCCGATGCCGCCGAACCCCGCCGACCTGCTCGACTCGGATCGCTTCGCCCAGGTGCAGAAGGAGTTCCTCGAGCAGGGATACGACCACATCATCTACGACTCGCCGCCGGTGCTGCCGGTCGCCGACCCCGTCATCATGTCGGTCCGCATGGACGCGGTGGCGCTGGTCGTCCTCGCCGGCGTCACCTCGCGCGACGCGCTGGCCCACGTCGTCAGGCGGCTGCAGCAGGTGAAGGCCCGCGCGGTCGGCGCGATCCTGAACCGGGCCGATCTCGCCTCCCAGCCCTACTACTACGGTTACTCCTACAAGCGCTACTACGGCGACGACGAGAAGCCGGAAGCGCCGCCCGCGGCCGCCCAGGAGCCGAGGCGCGACCGGACGATCCGGGTCTGATCGATGCGCACAGAGCGCGCGCTCCTGGGGCTGTTCCTCCTCCTTCTGGCTCTGGCGCCTCTGCCGTTCGGGTCGGTACAACCCTGGCCGCGCGCGGCTCTCGCGGCCGCCTGCCTGCTCGGGGGGGCTCTCTGGGTCCTCTGGCGCGCGCGGCGCGGTCTGACCCTTTTGCCGTGGAAGGACCCGGTCCTGGTGGCCGGTGTTGTCTTCGCCCTTTTCGGCGCCGCGCAGGTGGTCCCTCTGCCACGCAGTCTTCTCTCGGCCGTCTCCCCCAAGGCGCTCGAGCTCCGCGATCGGTACGAGCCGAAGCCGGCCGTTGCCGCCGTCCCCGGGAGCACGACCGTCGCGTCGTCGAGCCCCGGAGCGGACTGGCGCCCCATGTCGCTCTATCCCTGGGTCACGCGCCGCTCGATCTTCTGGTTCATCGCCTGCCTCACGGCTCTTCTCGTGACCGTCGACCTCGCGGCCTTCGAGTCGTCCCGGCGGGCGATCCTGTGGACCCTGGCGGGGGCCGGCGCGTTCCAGGCGATCTACGGGCTGGCGGAGTACTTCAGCGGGCATCAGCACATCTTCGGGTACGTCAAGACGCGCTACACCGAGGACGCGACCGGCACGTTCATCAATCGGAACCACTACGCCGGCTATCTCGAGATGACCCTGCCGCTGACGATCGCCCTCGCGGCCACGGCGATCGCGCGGCTGCGCGGCGCCCGGGCGGAGGAGCGGGGGAGACGTGCCTTCGGCGCAGCGGTCATCTTCATCCTCGCCTTGACGATGGCGACCGCGCTCGTCTGTTCGCGCTCCCGCATGGGGATCGCCAGCATGATGCTGGCTATCGTCGGCGTCGGGTCGCTTCTCGGAGGGCGGGGGAAGGGGCGGGGCTACGCGGCGGCGGCCTTGATTGTCGCGGGTGCTACGTTTCTCGTCTTCAGCCAGGGTGAGGCCGCGTCGGCGCTCCTCGATCGCTTCGCCCTGGTGCTCGATGAATTCAAGGGGGCCATCGGCCGCGGGGAGATCTGGCGCCAGACCGCCGCGATGGCCCGCGCCTTTCCTCTTGTCGGCGCCGGCCTCGGCACCTTCCCATCCGTCTTCCCTGTGTTCCGGACCGTCGGCGAGGGGACCTTCCTGGACCACGCCCACAGCGATTACCTCGAGCTGGCCGCCGAGGCGGGCGCCGTCGGGTGCCTCATCGTCCTGGCCGGGGGGCTCTACGTGATTCTTTCCGTGGCGCGGCGGCCCGCGGGGCCGGAGACCCAGGGGCACCTCGGGTACGCCACGCTGACGGCGGTCGCGGCCCTGTCGATCCACTCCCTGACCGACTTCAACCTGGCGATCCCGAGCAACGCACTGACGCTGGCGGTTCTTCTGGGGCTCACGCTGCGATGGGCGCGGACGCCGGCGCTGGCCGTCGCCGTGTCGGGGGAGAGCGGCGTCCGATCGACCTCGTGGAGCGCCGTGCCCGTCGCTTTGTTCGTGGCCGCCGCGGTCGCGGCGACGGTGCCCGCGGTCGCGGGAGGAATCGGCCCGGGTGAGCGCGCGTTTCAATCGGCGACACTCCTGGTCGGGCCGGCGATCGGGGATCTGGAGGCGTTCCTGCGCGTCCACACGGGGGACCGGGAGCCGCCGACCGAGACCGGTCGCTATCTCGAGAGGCGAATCGTGGCGGCGATGGAGGTGCTGCAAGAGGGGCTGCGGCGTGAGCCGCTCGACTCTGACGCACACCTCCAGCTGGCGCGGCTGGCCATGGCCCGCTGCGCGGCCGCGTCGCTCGCGGCCGACGAGCCTTCCGGCTGCCAGTCCGAATGGATGACGGAACTGCGCGCCTCGCTCGGCCTGGCGCCGATGAGCACGACAGCCTATGGCGAGGTTGGCAGGCTCCTGCTCGCGGCATGGCCGCTCCTCGACGCGACCGGGAGGGCCGAGGCGTCGCCGATCATCGAGCGGGCCCGGGCGCTGAATCCGGCCGACCAGGGGCTCCGCGCCGACAGGGCGGCGCTCGGAGCAGCGCCATGAAGCAGGTGATCATGGAGCCGAGACACGGGTCGATCGACGTCGTCGATCTCCCGGAGCCGGCGCTGCGTCCGGGAATGATCCTGGTGCGCAACGCCTACTCGGTGATCTCCCCGGGGACGGAGAGAAACGCGATCAAGATCGGCCGCGATTCACTTCTGGCGACGGCCAGGGCCCGGCCCGATCTCGTGCGTCGCGTCCTCGATACCGTCCGGCGCGAAGGTGTCGTGGCCGCCTACAGGAAGGTGCAGGCGCGGCTCGACGAGCTGCGGTCGCTCGGCTACGCCTCCGCCGGCACGGTCGTTGCCGTCGGCACAGGGGTCGAGGGTCTCTTCCACCCCGGCGACCGCGTCGCCTGCGCGGGGGCAGGGTACGCCAGCCACGCCGAGGTGGTCTCGGTCCCGGTGAACCTGTCCGCCCGCGTGCCGCAGGACGTCGGTCTCGAGGCGGCGGCATTCGCCACGCTCGGCGCCGTGGCGCTCCACGGCGTGCGGCAGGCGCGTCCCGCTCTTGGCGAGCGGGTCGCGGTCATCGGCCTCGGCGTGCTCGGTCTCCTGACGGTCCAGCTCCTGCGTGCCGCCGGAGTGCGCGTCATCGCGTTCGATCTCTCGCCCGACCTGGCGCGCCGGGCGCGCGACCTGGGCGCCGAGGCATTGGCGGCGGGGACTAAGGACGACCAGGTGGCCGCCGCGCTCGCCTGGACCGAGGGCGTCGGGGTGGACGGTGTCATCGTCACCGCCGCCTCGTCAAGCGATGCCCCGATGGTCGCCGCCGCCGGCATGTGCCGCGAGCGCGGACGCGTCACGGCCGTCGGCCTCGTCCCGTTCGGGCTGCCGCGCGAAGTCGCCTACCAGAAGGAACTCGAGCTGACCATCGCCAGGTCGTACGGCCCGGGTCGCTACGACCCGGCCTTCGAGGAGAAGGGGCTCGACTATCCCATCGAGTACGTCCGCTGGACCGAGACGCGCAACCTCGAGGCGTTCCTGCAGTTGGTCAAGGAGGGAAGGGTCGATCCCCTGGCGCTCGTGACCCACCGCTTCGGTGTCGAGGAGGCATCGCAGGCCTACGGAATGCTCACGGACGATGGTGACGCGCATCCGCTCGGCATCGTCCTGTCTTATCCGTCCGCGACGACCGAGTCCGTGGCGATCCCCGCCCCTTCGGTCACGACATCACCCCGGCGGCCGGCCGCGTCCAGCGTGCTGTTGGCGAAAGGTCAGCCGGTCGTCGTCGGCTTCATCGGTGCCGGATCGTTCGCGCGCGCGACTCTCCTGCCGATTCTGAAGAAGAGGAAGGACGTGCGTCTGCGGACCGTGGTGACGACGCAGGGAGTCACAGCACTCCAGGCGCAGCGTCGATTCGGATTCGATCGCATCGGCACCGACCCCGACCTCGTCTTCGCCGATCCGAACGTTCACGTGGTCTTCATCGCCACCCGCCACGATTCGCACGCCGACCTGGCGGTCCGCGCGCTCGAGGCGGGCAAGCACGTGTTCGTGGAGAAGCCCCTGGCGATCAACGAGGAGCAGCTCGCCCGCGTCGAGCGCGCCGCGTCCGACGCCCCAGGCATCCTGATGGTCGGCTTCAACCGCCGCTACTCCCCTCACGCGCGCGCTCTCCGTGAAGCTTTCGCGGACCGCGGACCGCTGATGATGACCTACCGGGTCAACGCCCGCCCGCTGCCGCCGGGACACTGGCTCAACGATCCGGAGATCGGAGGCGGTCGAGTCATAGGTGAGGGATGCCACTTCCTTGACCTTCTGTCCTACTTTACAGGTGACGCCGAAATCGTCTCGGTGCAAACCGCATCACTTGGACAATCTCGGCAGACTGTCGAAGACACTTGCATTCTCATATCCTTCGTTGACGGTTCACTGGGGCAGGTACTCTATACAACTAGGGGATCTCCACTTCAGTCCAAGGAGTTAGTCGAAATCCACGGTGGTTCTGCCTCCGCTGTGTTGAACGACTTCCGCGTCTGTACCATCAGCGAAGGACGAAGTACTCGAACGATCAATGGCTCGGGGAAAGGACACGCTGAGGAGCTGCGGGACCTATTCGATGCCTTGCGGGAAAAGGGCGGGGAACCAGGCGATCTAAGGGGCCTCTTCAACGTATCCCGAGCGACCTTCAGAATGGCAAGGGCAGGTCGTGCATTCTAGGGGCTGATTGAAGATCGACAGCATTCATCTCTCTTGCGCGTCTGCGAGGGTCGAGTAGCTTGAGCTCACGACCAGATGACCTGGCGATTAAGTATCAGTCCGAGGTGAATATTCAGAATGCCCCACTGAATTCTTCACTCCACCAGACCTTCGCATGGACGCTGGGTGGCAATATCACCTACGCAGTCTGTCAGTGGGGTATTCTTGTCGTCCTTGCAAAGGTGGGCACCCCAGAGATGGTGGGGCAATTCGCCTTAGGCCTTGCAATCGCTGCCCCGATTCTGATGCTTGCAAATCTCCAGCTCCGTCCCCTCCAAGCGACCGATACGCAGAGCATGTTCGAATTCTCGGATTACCTTGGACTCCGCCTAATTACCGCGGTCTTGGCATTTTGCATGATCTGTTTCAGTGTGCTGATGTGCGGTTTGTCCCCTTCCACGGCAAGTGTCGTCCTGGTCGTAGGCATTGCGAAATGTATCGAATCGGTGAGCGACGCTCTGTATGGCCAGCTCCAGAAGGCTGACCGAATGGATCGGATAGCGATGTCGATGATGATGAAGGGGCCCTTGTCGCTCGCGGCGATGGCGGTTGTTGTGTGGTCAACCGGGCGAGTAGTGTGGGGTGCGACAGCGTTGGCCGCCGTATGGTCATTTCTCGGTGCTACGTTTGACTGGACATCCGCCACACACAGCCTGCGGCAGACGCACGTCAGGCCCATTGAGGTGGTGAAGGATCTAAGAAACGCTGACCGGCATGCAACAGCGACTCGGTTCTCTCTCCGTTGGCGACCACGCATACTTGTGGAACTTGTTCGCCTCGCTCTCCCAATGGGCGTCGCTATGATGCTTCTTGTGTTGGCGACGAATATTCCAAAGTATCTCGTTGAGCGTGATTTGGGAGAAGGCGCCCTTGGGTACTTTTCTGCATTAGCCTATCCGGGATATGGAATGTCCTTGCTCGTTGCTGCCCTGGGCCAGTCTGCCAGCGCTAGGTTGGCGAGGGCTTACGTGAGCGGAGGCAAAGCGTTCGGCCGGCTTCTGTTGATGCTGGCTACCATTACCTTGCTAGTTGGAGTCATTGCCGTTGGTGTAGTCATCGTGATGGGGCGCGACATTCTCTCAATGTTGTATCGTCCGGAGTACGCTCAATACTCGGGCGTGTTCGCCATTCTCATCGTGTCCACGGTCATCTGGTCGCTTGAGTCGATCCTGGGATACGCGGCAACTGCAAGTAGGGCGTATCTGGGGCAGGCGTGGGCGGGAGGCATTGCGGCGGGAGTGTCAATGATCTCAGGGATTGTCCTAGTCAGATCGTACGGGCTGCTTGGCGCGGCGTGGGCGACGGTAATTGGAGGCATTGCCGCGTTGGTAGCATTTCTAATTGTGGTTCTCAAGGCGACGCGGCGCCGAGCGTATCTGTGTCTGTGATCGCGTGGTCCTCGCGGCGCAGCCTGATCAAGTATGGACCGCTCTCAATCATTACGGGGACAATCATTGGTGCGTGCCTACTTAGCCTGCTTCTCGTGTTCGCAGGGGGTGAAATCGGCCTAGCGTGCGTAGGCCTCTGTGGCCTGTTGGTAGGACTGTTGCTTCTCCCCACGCACGTACGCATCGGCATCCCATTCACAGTTCTGCTCCTAGTGCCATTCGATCACATCTTGGCGACGGCGGGCGAATGGTTGGGGTGGCCGGTGCTCATGATCGGCTTGGCGTTGGCGATAGCAAGTGCTATCAGATGGCAGTCATTCCTCATTGTACCGAGAGACTGGGACATTCATGTCCTTCTGCTCTCAAAAGGCGTATCCGCTATCGCAAATATAGGAGCGGGTCAGATCAGAACGATGCTGTTCTGGCTTGCGGCAGGAGCTATTGTGATCTGGCTCCGGGCGGAAGAGCGCGGAGTTGGGTCGGTTCGGAATCAAATAATGCTTGCCATAGTCATTGCTGGCGCAGTTCAAGGGGTAGTCGCGATTCTGGAGGCACTTCAGATTGTCGACTTGCCTGGGCTGTTTGCTAGTTATGAACCAAACATTAGCGAACTCACGGGGACTTTCGGCATTCGTTCTGTCGGTCTGGCGGGGGATCCCCTCAGGTTGGGTACGTTAACGATGTTGAGTGGATTGGGGAGCTTTTCGCGATTGACCTCGGCGGGTCACCGCAAGTGGAGGAGAGGCCTTTATGCGGCAGCCTTGCTGTTATCCGTAACTGGGCTCATCCTCAGCGGAGCTCGCGGGTCATGGCTTGGTTTTGTTGTAGGAGCGTGTGGGATGACTGCAGCGCTCCTATCCAAGACGAGGCTTCGGAGGGCAATTTGGGGCCTGTTGGCAATTGTGACGATCGCCGCCGTGGTAGGAACTACGGACCTGGGGGCGAGGATCAGAGAGAGACTCTGGGGCAGCTCGGTGCATCCGGCGAGCGTGGAGCAACGACTTCAGGCGATGGAGGCTGTCGGCATGGTGTGGCGTCAGGCTCCAATTCTGGGTGTGGGACCTGGTGGCATGGGCGATGCGGTTCGGTCGGTTGGCTTGAGTGTTGTCAATATCGAGAATGAATATTTTATTGCACTGTTGGGTGGGGGAGCCGTGGGCCTCCTTGCATTGAGTACCCTGGTTGTTCGTAGAAGCGTTCTTGCGTGGTATCAAAGGAAACTCCCGTTCGGTCTTGAAACAATGGGGACCGTCGTGGCCCTCGTTGTCAACTTGAGCACTTACAACTTATTGTCGTGGTCCGCTGGGGCCTCCCTTCTCGTGGCAGTGTGTCTTCCCGCGACGTCGCTACTGAAGCGTTCCTCTGCTATTAAGACCCCCTAGTGCCGACTTGGTTATCAGGGGAGCGAGATGCAGCTTGCACTAGTCCTGTGGAGCGGGAATATCGGAGGTGCAGAGCAACTTACGATTCAACTTGCACGTCAGATGCGTGAGTTCAACTGTGATGCACGAGTCGTTTTCGTCTGCACACAGGAGCCGCTCGCAAGAGATCTCATCAAATGGGGCGTGCCCTTCTTGACCCTCGGGCTTTCGCGTGGCGTGAACGTCCTGTGCCGACCGCGAGCCTTTGCCCGTCTGGTCAACGAAGCAGGCATCGACGGCGCACTTCTGGATTCCGGCGGATATCTCGCGGCTGCCCTAAGGGTAGGAGGCTACAAGGGGAAGATAGTCGCGGTGGAACATGGGAGCATTATCCGTGACGAGGAATCGTGGGTTGTCAATCGGGCGTTTCGGCGTCTACTTCGCATGAGTGGGACATGGGCCATTGACGAGGAGGTTGCAGTCTCAGACTATGCCCTGAATCGACTCCTCGCACATTCGCACGCGGCGAAGGTTTCGCGGATCTACAACGGAGTCGACTTCAATGAATTCTCGCGAGGCGATCAGGGAATGCCTACGCATACCCGGCATGAGGGTGACCGAATCGTCCTTGGCCATGCGAGCCGATTGATTAACGAAAAAGGTGCACAGGACCTCATCATTGCCCTGAGTGATCTTCGCAGATCGTTCGACTGCGTCCTCACAATAGCAGGGGATGGTCCCATTCGCAAGGAACTCGAAGCGCTGACCGTGAGACTGGGGATTCAAGGTTCAGTTGAATTCCGAGGATGGGTAGACAAGATGCCAGAGTTCTGGCAGGGGTGTGATATCGCGGTAATCCCTTCCGTTTGCGAGGAGTCATTCGGGATGGTCGCGATCGAGGCGATGGCCTGTGGCAAGCCGGTAGTGGCGTCCGACAGCGGCGCGCTTCCGGAGATTGTTCTCCACGGCCGCACGGGTATCATCTATCCGAAGGGAAATGTCGCGGCGCTGGGTGATTCTGTGCGGGCGTACGTCTCGGACCGTGATCGGCGTCTCGCAGATGGCGGGGAGGGTCGGGCGCGGTGCGAGGCAATGTTCGACATCAGGCGATGTGCTACAGCATATTGTGAGTTGTTCAAGTGATAGGAATGGTCCTGGTCATCGCGCCGGATCTCAGAGCACGCGGCGGGATTTCAGCCGTAATGCGGGTGCTGAGTTCTGGTGGCCTTTTTGATGCCCGCAGGGGACCACACCCACGGGCGTGCGTCCCGAGCGTGGATGCTAGAGAGCCGAAGGAGACCTTCGAGGTGCGGCACTTTGCGTCAGCTCGCGACGGCTCATTGGCAGGAAAATTCTTGTTTAGTCTTTACCGGCTCGCGATCTTTGCCGTAACGCGACTTTCCAGGCCGAGTCTTGTTCACGTCCACACCTCGACAGGTGTGAGCTTTCTGCGAAAGAGCGCTTATGTGTGGTTGGCATCGCTCAAGGGTGCCCGGATTCTTCTCCACATACATCCTGGCGAGTTCTGGGATCAGCTTGAATCCGCGGGTGTGCTACGGCGAAGAGCTGTCATGTCGGCCCTAAGGAGGTCAGACGGAATAGTCGTGCTCACGGAGGTAATTGCGCGAAAGGCGCGCTCTGTTACAACTGGTGTGGAGATCTCGGTTCTTCCCAATGCCGTGAATCTTAAGGAACTGGCGATACATCCGCGTCCAGCACGAGAAGAGGCTCTAATTGCATTTCTCGGGTGGTATGTGAAAAGCAAAGGGGCCTTCGATCTATTGGAGGCTTTGGTAACGGTGCACATTCGATGTCCGGAAATGCGGGCGGTGTTCGGGGGATGGAAGGGTTCCTCGACGCTCAAGAACCGCGTTAGGACCTTGGGTCTCGCAGATGTGGTTGATATTCAGGGATGGCTTGGCCGGGATGAGGTGACTAGTCTCCTTTCACGTTGCACGGTCTTCGTTCTGCCCTCGTACACGGAAGGAGTGCCGATGGTGATCTTGGAGGCGATGGGATGTGGTGCGCCGATCGTGACGTGTCCGGTCGGCGGCATTCCGGATGTGGCAATCGAAGGACGTAACGCAGTGTATGTTAGACCTGGTGACATACAGGCGTTGGCTGAGACATTGCTCCACATTCTCAACGACGAGAAAGCGCGAACCGAAATGTCCCGCGCCAACCTGATGGATGCACGTCGATACGATGTGACCGTCGTCATCAAAGAACTACGCGGCAGGTACGAAAAGTACTTGGTTGGCAACTGAATCAGGCGTGAGGGCCAATTCGGGGACCGTAGTAGGTGTTTGCGGGACTTCTCTGGACCTTGTCCTCGCCAGACTCGGATGGGGGAGCGGTCGCCTGAAAGAGGCAATCGTCTTCAATTCCCGTGTTCAACGCGAGTGGTCGATTCTACCCATGAACGCTGTTTAGCAGGTGACCAAGCATCAGTGGCTCACGGTGTATCGGGATAGTGTTGACCTCGGAAGGTGTTCATACTTGTTTGCTGATTGTGTCTTCCAAGTCGGCGGGCGCGGCTCGGAAGGCCTGGAGATTCGTGTTGAAGGCTAACCTTGCTTGCTGCAGAGCTCTGCCGCCTTGGTCGATAAGCTCGCGAAACCACAACTCGCGGCAGAGAAGGTTCCAGATGAAGTGAGCGTTATCCTGGCGTCCGTGGCGGTCGGCATTGATTCGTGCCCAGACCGTTTCTGGACGATACAGGCCGCGGTCGCGGATTGCCTTGGGAGAGAGAAGGTCATCGACCATTTCGCGGAGGTCATTCCGAATCCATGCGCGCAGTGGGGCGCTGAAGGAAGCCTTCGATCTATTGACGACAGCACCCGGCAGCCATGGTCGAGTGACTTGCCGCAGAAGCGCTTTTTGTTGGGTGCCGCGAATCCGACATTGGTCGGGAAGGCGGAAGGCAAGTTCTACGATGCGATAATCTATCAGAGGAGCGCGAGCCTCGACGCCTGCGGCCATCGTTGCCTTGTCTACATATAGGAGGTTGTGATCCGGAAGAAATGTGGTTGTGTCAGAGAGGCACATTTGAGTTAGGTATGAAATATCACGATTATCAAAGGGGGCACGTCTGGCCGTGACCTCGGCGAGAGATTCGTAAGGCCGGTCCTGCGAGTCTGTGTAGAGCTCTGAATAATCCGCCGGAGATAGAGACAGATCGGAGCGGAGGAATCTTTCAACCGGAGGAAGCGAGGCGAAGCCTAGGAAGCGCTTGGCCCATCGCGCGACCCTGAAGCCAGTGGTGGGGCCGGCCACGGGAAGGCGGGTGGCTGCGCGCTCAATAACTGGTCTCATGCGGGATGGAAGGAATGTCTGGTAGCGTCCGGCCAAGATGCAGGCGTAGTGCTTTCGGTAGCCACCAAAGATCTCGTCCGCCCCCATTCCGTTGAGGAGGACGGGAATTCCGTTGCTTCGAGCTTCCTTTGCAATCACGAAAGTATTGATAGCTGCCGGGTCAAAGATGGGCTCATCGAGGTGCCAAATCATGTGTGGAAGGAGATCCAGTATCTTCGGGGCTATCTTGATCTCAGTATGAACGCACCCGAATCGATCGGCGACCAATCTAGCAAAACGATTGTCGTCGGGCATGGCTTCGAGACGACGATCCCCCTCTCTGAAGCTGATAGAGAAGGTGCGAACCGGGTGGGAAGTGAATCGACGCATCAGGGAGACGATCGTGGAAGAGTCGAGACCCCCGGACAACATTGCCCCGACCGGGACATCGGATGTCATCTGCAGCCGGACGGCATCAACAAGGAGGGAAACGAGCTCTTCCGCGGCGTCCTTTGGCTGGATCGGGTTCTCCGCTGGCCTGATTTGCCACCACTGTTTCAGGCTGACAGTACCATTCCTCCAGGTTAGGGATGTTCCCGGGGGAAGTTTGTGAATGTTCTTGAATCCAGTTCTAGGAGTCGTAGGGTAATGCCACGGATTATGAGAGACTTCTTGATCGGCCTCGATGGGGACACGACCGGTTGCGAGGATCGCCTTGATCTCGCTTGAGATGAAAAGCGTCCCGTGGGAATTGGTCCAGTACAACGGCTTGATCCCGAGGCGATCGCGCGACGCGAAGAGTACCCGTTCCTGTGTGTCCCAGATCGCGAAGGCGAACATGCCATTCAGGCGTTTGAGGCAATCGGGTCCCCATTCCTCGAAGCTGGCCAGCACTACCTCGGTATCGCTCTGGGATCGGAAGTTGTGACCCCGTGACTGGAGAATGGCGCGAATCTCTCGAAAATTGAAAACCTCGCCGTTATATGTGATCAAGAAGCGACCTGACGGGTCGGACATGGGTTGCGCGCCCGCTGGTGATAGGTCGAGGATAGAAAGGCGACGATTCCCCAGGCCGAAGCCTGAGCCGGATGGGCAAATCACCCCACTCCCATCGGGGCCGCGGTGTGCGAGAATCGCGGTCATGCCTCGGACTAGATCGGGATCAGACTCGCCAACGACTGCTACAATGCCGCACATGTCGTGATGCCCCCATGAGACGCGCGCACGCTTCCAGCATCGAATTTCATGTTTTCTGTGGACTGGTTCTATTTTGTCTATCCCAAAGGGCAGTCAAGTCTAATCGTGATGGTATTCAGTTTCAATGAGGGTGCAGGGGTGATTGCTACTCTGCGAGCGGCCGAGACGCGGGCAGGTTCGGGCTTTTCACGACAGGCGGAGATTATTGCCAAATTGAGACAGGGCTTCGCCGTCGCGTCGCGTAGTGGCTGGCGTGGCTTTGACCCATACGACGGGCTGCTCTCGCCGATTGTGCGTCTGCCCGTTGTTGGCCGCAGCCGTTCATTCAGGCTAGTGCTCACCCAGGTGGTAAAGCGATCCCCGGTCAACCTCAGACCGGTGCTCGGCATCAAGGAAGGACTTAATCCCAAGGCGTTGGCCCTGCTGCTTTCAGCGGCGGCAAGAACCGGGGAGGGGAGCGAACTTCGACCGTACGTACAGCCCCTCGCGGCCGCACTAGAAGAGTCGCAATCCGCGTTCCATCCCGGCATGAGCTGGGGATACAACTTTCCCTGGCAGGGACGATCCTTCTACCTCCCAG
This sequence comes from Candidatus Dormiibacterota bacterium, assembly GCA_035635555.1. Classification (NCBI taxonomy): domain Bacteria; kingdom Bacillati; phylum Candidatus Dormiibacterota; species Candidatus Dormiibacterota bacterium. The sequence continues at coordinate 49,867 of DASQAT010000043.1, read as the reverse complement.
CAGGAACACCAACCGTGGTGGTGACCTCCTTCGCAGGGGAGGCGTTCCTAGATGCACATGCTGCCACAGGTGTGGGGCGCTATCTCGAGAATGCCCAGGAATCATGTGACTTTGTACTCCGCGGGTTGAATCGCACTCGGGACTCAACTGGTACGTGTCTCTCGTACTCACCACTAGATCGGAGCGTCGTTTACAACGCCAGCCTCTTGGGCGCGCGCCTTCTGCTCCTTACAGGACAGCGCGCCGGGCGCAAGGATCTCATCCGGGAAGCGTCGCCGCTGGTGGCGTATGCTTTGGCGAAGCAACGGCCCGACGGCGCTTGGATGTATGGTGAAGCTCGAAACCAGCAATGGGTAGATTCGTTCCATACTGGGTTCATTCTAAGGGCTCTGAACGCCTATCGGCGAATCACGAATGACGAGAGGACAGGAGAGGCGGTTCGGAAGGGCGGCGCGTTCTACTCGTCGAGTTTCTTTGGGAGCGCGGGTGAACCATACTTTGGATTGGGGAAGAAGTACCCGTTGGACATCCACAGTGCGGCCGAAGGAATCCTGACGTTCCTGGAGTTGCGCGATGTTGAGGCAACTTGCGAGGCTCAGGCCGCCGCCGTTGGTCGCTGGATGATAAGCAATCTGCTCGACGAGCATGGTCTTTTCCATTATCAGGTTCGGCGCACATACCTAGCAAAGATCCCATTCATGCGCTGGTCGCAAGCGTGGGGCATCCGTGCCCTAGCGGAATTGGTCCGTTGTGGGATTGAGCTGTGAAGGTCTGGATCGATCTGGCCAATTCCCCGCACGTTTTGTTTTTCGCTCCCATCCTCAAGGAGATGGAGAGGCGCGGGATCGAGGTGACCTGCACGGCGCGCGACTTCGCGCAGACGCTCGGTCTCGCGCGCATGCACGGGCTTCGGGTCGAGAGCATCGGCCGGCACGGCGGACGGTCGGCACTTGGGAAGACGCGGGAGATCGTGGCCAGGGCCGCGGCGCTGCGCCGCTTCGCCCGGAAGGCGCGGCCCGACATCGCCGTCAGCCACAATTCGTACGCGCAGGCTCTGGCGGCGCGCTCCCTCGGCATCCCGTTCGTCACGCTGATGGACTACGAGCACACGCCGGCCAACCACATCAGTTTCCGGATGGCCAGCCGGATCCTCCTGCCGCGCGCCGTGCCGGACGGGTCGGTGGCCCGCTACGGGGCGTCGTCCCGAAAAGTGAGGCGGTACGCGGGCTTCAAGGAACAGGTCTATCTTGAGGACTTTGAGCCCGAGGCCAGCGTTTTCGACGGTCTTCTGGCGGAAGACGTGGTGCGGGGCTGCGTCGTGGCGGTCGCGCGACCTCCGGCGGATTTCGCGATCTATCACCGCTTCAAGAATCCTCTCTTCGACCTCTGGCTCGATCGGGTGGGCCGGGATCCCGGCGTGCGAGTCGTGCTGCTGCCGCGCACCCGGGACCAGAGGGACCGGGCGCTCGCGCTCGGGCTTCCATCGGTGGTCGTCCCCGATCGGGAGATCGATGGCCCGAACCTCGTCTATCACGCCGATCTCGTCGTCAGCGCGGGTGGGACGATGAACCGGGAGGCAGCGGTGATGGGGGTTCCAACCTACAGCCTGTTCACGGGGCGACAGGCGGCAGTCGATACGGCGCTCGAAGCGCTGCACCGTCTCGTCTTCGTGCGCGGCGCCGAGGACCTCGGGGCGATCCGGATGGTCAAGAGCGCCGCTCGATCGAGACTTCGCAACCCGGAGCTGCGAGGGCAGATCGTGGCGGAGATCCTCGGCGCGGCCGTCCGCCTGGCCGCTGGCGATTGACAAGGCGGATCGGGCGCACCTATGATGCGCCTCGTTCGCTCTGGAGGTGGGTGTGGAGGCCTTCTCGCCAGAGCGGTGGCGTCTTAGACCTCAGGCCGCCGCGAGCAGCAAGTCCCTCGAAAGACCGAAGGCGCTCGTGGTCGATGCCGATGACGCGAGCCGTGCCTTCGCCGCCGAGGCGTTGAACTCGTTCGCCCCGGGCTTCGACGTGGCGACCGCGCGCGACTCCCGGCAGGCGCTGGCCTGGATCGACACCTTCCCTCCCGACCTGCTGGTGACCGATCTGGAGTTCGCCACGGACGGGGCGAGCGCCCTGCGCGAGAGGCTCCGGGCCGACGCGCGGACCCGCGCCTGCCGGGTCGTGGTGCTGTCGCTGTCTGCGGACGATCCGAGGATCGAGGGCGCCCGCCTCGAATCGGACGCCGTCCTCATCAAGCCGGTCGCCCTGCCGTTCCTCCTGGAAACCGTCCGGCGCGTGATGAGCCGCGACGAGTCCCACTAGGTACGCCGGATGTATTCGAAGGACATCTTCCTCGAACGGGCGCAGCAGGCCCTGCTGGACGGCGGGATCGTGTTCTCCACGTTCCTCGGGGCGGCCATCCTGCGGCACAGCGGCGTCATCCTTGACCCGGTGCCGGGGCACCACTTCGAGATCGGACCCTACCTCTTTCCGGCGACCCTGCTGGCGGTCATGTTCATCCTGCTGTTCCGCTACGAGAGGCTCTATTCGGGGCGCTTCGGGCGCTTCGCCGAGGCGTTCCGCATCGCGCGCGGAGCGGCCGGCGGCACGATGGCGGCGCTGGCGCTGACCTTCTTCTATCGCGGTCACTCGTACTCGCGCGCCACCGTCCTCATCTTCTACCCGCTCGTCGTAGCGGCGCTCGTCCTGACGCGCAACCTCTATCGCCGCTATCGGGCCGCCGTCCAGGCCAACCCCGCTGCGCGCCGGCGCGTCCTGATCGTCGGCTTCGGCCGTGTCGGGCAGCACCTCGGCGGCGTGCTCCTGGGGCGACCGTCGTACTATGAGCTCGTCGGATTCCTCGACGACGACCCCGGGAAGATCGGCGCCTCGCTGGAGGGCCGGCGCGTCCTGGGCACGACCGGCGACCTCGATCGCCTGGTGCGTGAGAACGGAGTCGACGAGATCATCATCGCGATCCCTTCGGCACGTCGCGAGCGGGTGATGGAGATCGTCGGCGCTTGCCTGCGCATCAAGGTGAAATGGAAGGTCGTGCCCGATCTCTACGACATGCTCCTCGAGCGGCTGACGTTCGACCAGGTCGGGGACCTGCCGCTGGCCGGTCTCCGCGGCCCGGCGATCGTCGGTTTCAACTGGGCGCTCAAGCGGGCCTTCGATCTCGGGCTCGCGTCGCTTCTTCTGCTGCTGGCGTCGCCGATCTTCCTGCTGGCGGCCGCGGCCATCAAGCTGACGTCTCGCGGACCGGTCTACTTCCGGCAGACGCGCGTGGGTCTGCGAGGCCGCACCTTCACCTTTCTCAAGTTCCGCTCGATGCGAGTCGGCAGCGACGCCGGCATCCACAAGGACTACACGAGCGACTGGATCTACGGACGGACCGGCGGGGGAGGGCGGGCGGTCCCGCGATCCGTCGGTGCCGCTGCGCTGGAGCCGACTCCCCAGGTCGCCGCGTCTCCTGTGGACGCCGCCGGCCGCTCGTCCGCCGTCGCCGCCGGCGTGCACAAGATCGTCCACGACCCGCGTGTGACGTTCGTCGGCGGCCTTCTCCGCCGCACGAGCCTCGACGAGCTGCCGCAGCTGTGGAACGTGCTGCGCGGCGACATGAGCCTGGTCGGCCCGCGTCCCGCGATCCCGTACGAGGTCGAGCGCTACACCGAGTGGCACAAGCGCCGCCTCGAGACGCTGCCGGGCATCACCGGTCTCTGGCAGGTCAGCGGGCGGAACGCGCTGTCGTTCGAGGAGATGGTCCGCCTGGACATCCAGTACATCGAGACCTGGTCCCTCGAGCAGGACATGAAGATCCTGCTCAAGACGCTGCCGGCCCTGTTGTTCGGCCGGGCCTACTGATCGGAGGAGCGGTGGCCGGTTCGATCCGGATCGGGGTGGTCGGCTGCGGCTACTGGGGCCCGAACCACGTCCGCGTCTTCTCGACGCTCGGTCGCCTGGGGGCGAAGATGATGGCCGCGGCCGATCGTTCGGAGGAGCGCCGCGCGCACGTCAGCGAGCTCTATCCCTGGCTCCGGATCGAGACCGAGGCCGAGACCGTCCTGCGGGACCCGGACCTGGACGCCGTGGTGATCGCGACACCGGTCCACACGCACTATCCCTTCGCCCGGATGGCGCTCGAGGCGGGCAAACACGTTCTGGTCGAGAAGCCCTTCGTCACCGAGGTCGAGCAGGCGCAGGAGCTGATCGCTCTGGCCCGCAAGCGTGGCCTCGTGCTCATGGCCGGCCACACTTTCGAGTACGCCGCGGCCGTCAACCGCATGCGCGAGATGCTGGCCGAGTCGGCGCTGGGCGAGATCCTCTACATCCGCAGCGAGCGCGTGAACCTGGGGCTGTTCCAGAAGGACATCAACGTCCTCTGGGATCTCGCGCCGCACGACGTCTCGATCCTGCTCTACGTGCTCGGGATGATGCCGACCCACGTCTCGGCGATCGGCAGCGCGCACGTCACGCAGGGGGTCGAGGACGTCGCGATCGTCACGCTGGAGTTCGGTCCCGCGCTGATGGCCAACCTGCTGGTGTCGTGGCTCGATCCCCGCAAGGTCCGTCAGATGACGCTGGTCGGCAATCGGCAGATGCTGGTCTACGACGATCTCTCGAGCAACGAGAAGCTGCGTCTGTACGACAGGGGAGTGGACGGACCGAAGCACTACGACTCGTTCGGCGAGTTCCACTATTCGTACCGCTACGGCGACATCGTCACGCCCATGCTGAAGGAGTCGGAGCCTCTGCGCGCCGAGTGCTCGCACTTCCTCGAGTGCATCGCGCGCGGCGCCTCTCCCCGCAGCAGCGGCGAGGTCGGGCTGAAGGTGACCCGCGTGCTGAGCGCGGCGCAGCGTTCACTGCGTAACGGCCAGGTGCGGGTCCCGGTGTGAGCACGAGGACACGGCCCAGGGGGAGCGCACGGCGAAAGGTGTCCTCGCGGCGCCGGCGCGGCGGGAACGGGAAATCGGCCACGCCGGGCGGCGCGTTCTACAAGCATCCGCTGGCGCTGGTGGAGACCGAGGCGATCGGCCCCGGGACGCGCGTCTGGGCCTGGGCGCACGTGATGTCCGGAGCGCGCGTCGGGGCCGACTGCAACATCGGCGAGCACTGCTTCGTCGAGAGCGGCGTCGTGCTGGGCGATCGCGTGACGGTCAAGAACGGTGTCGCGGTCTGGAACGGCGTCGTCGCGGAGGACGACGTCTTCCTGGGCCCGAACGCCGTGCTGACGAACGATCTCCGGCCGCGCAGCAAGGTCTATCGCGGCCCGGTGCAATCGACCCTCCTGAAGCGCGGCGCGTCGGTCGGCGCGAACGCCACGCTCCTCTGCGGCATCACGGTCGGGACCTGCGCCATGATCGGCGCGGGCGCCGTGGTGACCCGGAACGTGCCGCCCCACGCGCTCGTCGTGGGGAATCCCGGCCGCGTCGTCGGCCGCGTCTGCGAATGCGGAGCCCGCCTGAAGGGGCGCGGCGCGACCATGCGCTGCGCGGAGTGCTCTGGACGTTACCGGATTTCCGGTCACGCCGTCAGGCGTGTCGGACACAGGACTTCCGCCGCATCGTCACGATCCGAAGACTAGGGTCTCGACCCCTATTGACGCCCCCGCGCCTCGGCTCTACTCTCCCCTCAATCTGGGATCGTACATCGTGCTCAATACGACCGCACATCCGCGCACAGGTCATGACCTGCTGTTGGAGGTGCTGCGGACGCTCTTCGGCAAGGATGAGCGTCCGCCGGCTTGCGGGGAGGTCGCGCTTCCCGGGGAGAGGGAGATTGTCGATCTTCTTGCGCTGTCGAGGCGCCACGAGATAGCACCGCTGGTCGCGCGACAGTTATCGACGACGCAGGGGCTCCCGCACGCCGCCGTGCGGGCGGCGAGAGAGATTTACGAGCAGAACCTGGCGCGAAATCTCTTCCTCCGCGGCGAGACTGCGGATTGGATCGCGCGGTTCCGGCAGGCGGGGATTCCCTGCCAGGCGCTCAAGGGAGCCGCGTGGTCGCAGCTGCTGTTCGGAGACCTCGGGGCCCGGACCAGCGCCGACATCGATCTCCTGGTGCGCCCGCAACAGAGGGACGAGGCGATCGGGCTCGCGGCGCGCTGGGGATTCGAACCGTTTGACCCGGGCCGGCCCCTTCCCGATCCCGATGCGAAGGCGGTCCTCCTCGAGTCACGGGACGAAGCGGCCTGCTACACGCTCGACCTCCACTGGTACGTCGAGCTCCCGCGGCTCGTGCCACTGGACCACACGGTGTTCTGGAGCGGGCAGTGGGAGGAGGACGATCTCCCTCCCGACCTGGTCGGCCTCGTGCTCTGCCTGCACCTGTGGCGGCACGCCGTGACGCTGAAGACGCTCGTCGACTTCGCGGCGTACGTGGGTCGCTTCGACGAGCAGGTGCCCGAGGTGAGGCGCCGTCTGGCGGAGGCCCGCGCGGTCGACGGGCTGGATCTCGCCCTGATGCTGGCCCACCGGGCGCTCGGCGTCCGCTCGCGTTTCACGCCGGAGCGGCACCCCAAGGCGATTCTCCTTCCGTGGCTGGAGCGCTGTCTGCGTGTGCCGTTCTCCGACAGGGGAAGGTACTTCTCGTGGCTGGTCTTCCCGCTGCAGTTCGACGGGCTCGCATTGCCGGTGCGGCGCTGCGCCGCGCACGTCGTCCGGCCGGCTGCGCGCGACGGACGGCTGCACGTCGGCTCGCGGGCCCGGCGCGTCGCGGGTGTGGTCGCGCGGGTGGCGTTTTCGCGCGGGCGCCTCGCCGCCAGGAGAGACGATGGCCGCTGATATGCGGCGCTGGCGCATCGGCCGCGATGTGGCGTTCGAGTTCGTCGACGACGAAGCGGTGGCTCTCAATCTGAAGACAGGCGCCTACTACAGGCTCAATCCGACCGCCGCCCGCGCCTGGCGGCTTCTCGAGAAGAGCCCCGGCATGGATGCGCTCGTGGACGACCTCCTGGAGGAGATCGAGGTCGAGCGCGGGCGTCTGGAAGCCGACCTGGCGGAGCTCTTCGCCGATCTCGAGAGACACGGGCTGGCGATCCGGGAGACATGAAGGTGCCCTCCCGGACCGCGCTGACCATCCGGGCCCTGGCGTGGGTCGCGCGCGTCGAGTGGGGACGTCGCCGCCGCCCGTTCGGGGAGCTGCTCGAGCGGCTGGAGCGGCAGCCTCTGGGAAGGCCACGATCGATCTCGGCGCAGAGCGCGCTCGCCGCCGTAGGCCGCGCCTACGAGCTGACGCCGTTCCGCTCTTCGTGCCTCAAGGAGTCGCTGGCCGGCGTGGGTCTCCTGCGCAGCCTCGGGTACGAGGCGCGCCTGGCCATCGGGGTGAGAGGCGCCGGGACGCCGGTCGACGCGCACGCCTGGGTCGAGGTGGACGGAGCGCCGCTCGACCGCGGCGCCGCCGGTCATGTCGTCCTCAGGCGGGCGAGCCGCTGATCCACTCCGCGGGCCGCCGCGTCGACGTTGGTCCTCTCGCTGCGCTTGCGTCTGGTCTCCATTCGGGAACTCGTGTTTGAAGATTGCTCATGTGGCTCTGGCGCTGCTACGTCGAGGAGGGTGTTCGGCGCCCCTGGCGATCGGCGTACGCGCTCGATCCGCTTGCGTCGGACTACGTGCCCTTGCGCCGGCGCGAGGCGATGGATGGGTCCCGTCACCATCCCTGACAGTATCGAATCGATCTCTCCCGCCGCCGCGAGGACGTGTTCGAATCCCTGGCGTACGGACAGGCGCCATGCCGGAACTGACCGGGCGAGCGCCGCGCAGGCGCGCAAATGGCGGCGTCGCTCGGGTGGAGATTGCACCCTCCGGTCAAACGTGCTCTGGAGGAGCCCCAGCAGCGCCTCTGCGGCCGAGATTCGTGAGAGGCGAAAGGCCGGTCCTCGTTCGGTGAGCCGGGGGCCCAGGAGGAACAACAGGTGGAGTTGATTCATTCCTTCAGCGCAGCACCATTCGAATCGCCGCACGTCGAGGACCAGCTTGGATTCGCCCGGCTGGTTTCTGCGTGCGTGACGGAGAGCAGTCGCCACCGGTTCGGGCCAGCGGGCAGAGTGCGACGGGTCGACCCGGATGAGCGGGTTTCCCCCGTGACATGTGAAGATCTTTGCCCGCCGTCTGAACGGCACGATCTCGTCCGAGATTACCTCCATGCCGCGACAGGCACCGGCAAGAGTCAAGCTCGATTTGCCGGCCCCGGGCGGGCCCAGGATGGCTGCGCACCGTCCGCGCCGGGCGAGCCCCGCGGCATGCAGCAGGTGGTGGCCGCGTCTGGCGAGGAGCAGCGCGAGGCCGAGGTTCAGGATTTCGAGAGCGGCTGGATCGGTTCCGGGAGCGGTGTCGATTCGAATTCCGTTGCGATCGGAAACGCGCAGGAGCGCCTTGGCTTCCCAGAGGATCGAGCGCGTTGCTCGGGACCGCTTCCAGAAGAGCCGGCCGAGGGGCGGGGCCTGAGGCAGTGGACTGAATCCGCGCGCCGGCGGGATCAAGCCCACGCGGCGCCGCACCAACACCGCGCTGCGACTCGCAGCGCGGTCAGATCGCCGTTCTGCCAGAGAGACGCCGAAGACGGGGGAGGGGAGTCTCCAGTCCCTGCGGCGGCCGTTCAGAAGGTCTCGACCTAGAGCAGCCCGGAGCCGCTGAGCGCGTCCTTACCTGACCCTCCGAGCGCTTTCGTTCGCTCGAAGACAGAGCCCCCCAGTTCGACTCGCGGTGGAAGGTAGGGACGCTTGGCGTTTCGTCGTGTTGTGCTCGCACGCGTGCCGGAATCACGCTTCACGTTCTTGTCACGCGACTGTTGTTTCATCGGAGACCTCGTGAGTGACGTGCTTGTCGGAGCGTAGCATAAGCCAGCGCTCCAGGGCAACAAGCCTCCAGATCGCCATCCGATCGCTTGGACGGCCCGCGAGCAAATCAGCGATCATCGGGCGGGCGTGGCGCCAGTCGACATAAGGATCGAGCCAGACCGAGCCGCGCTCCGCGAGGGCGGCAAGGTGACGTCCGACATGGGTGCGCAGGGACCAGTCGAGATAGGGCACGTAGTTGGTCTTGTCGATCCTTCCGCGTGACGCGGGGGTCAGCATTTCGGCGAGGGCACGGCGCAGGAGGATCTTGGATTCTCCGGACCGGTAGCGCGTTTCGAGAGGTAGCGAGAGCACGAATCTCACCAGGTCTGGATCGAAGAAGGGGTGCCGGCCCTCCACTCCGTACATCCGCTCGAGGCAGCGAGTGACCTCGAGCGCCAGGCCGACGGACGGCGCCAGCGCACGATTCGCCTCGGATTCATGAAAGTCCGCCGCGGGCGGACGAGGCTGGAGCCGTTCCTCGAGCCCCGTGCGACGTGCGACATCCGGGCGAATCCAGGCAGGGACTCGTCGGCGGAGGCGTCTCACTCCTCCCGGCACGAGAGGCGTGACCGCCGAGCGCAAGAGCCGCCGGAGCGACAATTTGTGATGACGCTTCAAATTGACGAGTTCGCTCGTGAGGCGTCCCCAACGCAGATCATGCAAGAGCAAGGCGAGGTAGGCCGCCGATGGCGTAAAGAGGGCATCGGCGTCGTGTCCGTCGAGCAGGGCGACGAGTCCTTCCTCGCGGGCGGTCTCGAAGAGAATCGCTTCCAGGCCGAGGTTGACGGAGCAGGGCGGCTCGCCGAAGCGGAGAAGAAATTCCTCCAGTCCGTGCAGTGGCGATCGATCCTCGACGCGGACGGGACGCCAAGGGACGCCGTGCAGAGTGGCGGTCTGGCGCGCGCGCTCCCCCTCGTCGCACTGGCGGACCGCGTCGAAAACCATGGTGAGCGCGGCCCGGGGCGACTCCAGATCTTCCGGCGCTTCTCGTCCCAGCCGAGCGGCCATGCCCAGCACGGCCGACGAGTCGGGGCCTCCGCTAAGGAGAACACCCAGGGGTCCGGGGCCGGCGAGGGTGTCCGTGACAGCGCCACGAAAGAGTCGGCGGAACTCTTCGTCGAGGGCGCCGGGGTCGCGATCGCCTTGCCATGGTCCGGTCCAAGGAGTCCAGTAGCGCTCGATCCGCAGACCACCCGGGCCCGCAACCAGCCGTGAGGCTGCTGGGAGGCGGCGTATGCCTTGATGGAACGTTCGGTTTTCGGAGAGCACGCCGGTGACGACGTATTCGACCGCCGCAGCCTCGTCGAGAGGTGCAGCGGACGGGAGGTAATCCAGGATCGCGGGCAGCTCGCTTGATAGAACCAGGCGCCCCGGCACCTCGCGATAGTAGAGGGGTCTTGCCCCGTAATGATCCCTGTAGGCGTGCAGCTCCTCTCGGGTCCGGTTCCAGACTGCGCATGAGAAGCCACCCCTCCAGGAGGCGAGGGCCGGTTCCGCGCACGAGGCTGAACGCGGCCAACCGCGTAACTGAGGCAGTCCGTCGAGGGAAATGAATGTCTCGTCCGGGAATTCTTCAACTGTCACGATAGTGGAGGCTCGCACGACGTCGGCCACCGATCCATCCGTGCGCAGCCTTGCCTCGAGCATTGCGGCGAGCCTAGCACGGATCAGAGGTCAGTGGCTTTCGCTTCGAAGTGGAGGGCGATCCGACACCACGCGCGTGGTCCCGGGTCCCGCGAGGCGCGGCCTCCCTGACCGCTTGAACTTTTTGCAGACAGTTGTTGACTCCGGATTTTCTCTTATCCATACTTACACTGACCCGCGTCGACTCCCTTGGCCTCTTCGAAAGGAGGTCACGGTGCTCCGGCCAGGCGTCGATGCTTCCGCGATCCGTGCTCTCTCCACTCAGCAGCCGCCGGCCGCGACCTTGCAGCCCGCACCGGCCGGCGTGTCCCGCCTGCTCGCGGCGCATCTCCTCGAACGCACTCTCCTTCGTATCGGTCGTGCCGGCACGCTCGTCGATCGTCGTCTGGCGCCGGGCCTGCAGCGCCTGCGTTCGCAGCGGCTCTACCGTCTTCTGGGATATGTCCGTCTCGGCGACTACCTGACCGAGCGGCTCGGGATGAGCCTGCGTAGATGTCAATCGATCCTCCGTCTCGAGCGGATCGTCGAATCTCTCCCTGGCCTCGGGCTGGCGCTGCAGGCGGGCGAGGTGTCGCTCTCCAAGGTAGAATCGGTCGCCGGCGTCGCGACGGCGGAGTCGGAGGCCTTCTGGCTCGAGCGGGCCCGTAGTCTGACCGTCACCCTCCTGCGGGACGTGGTCCGTGCGGCGGGCGCCGGCGGCGACACGACTGCCGGGGCGGTGGCGCCCGCGGACGGGCAGGCTCCACCGGCCGGGGCGGCGGTCGCGTCCGCATCGGAGACCATCGAGCAGGACGAGCCGGGCCGTCTCCTGTCTCTCTCGGCGCCGGCGTCGGTCGTCGGCGTCTGGCACTGGACGCTGGATCTGGTGCGGCGGGTCGCCGGGCAGCAGGAGCCGGCCTGGCGCTGTGCCGAGTATTTGGCGGCCGAGTTCCTCTCCGGAGTGCCCGACGTCTCCTGTATCCAGCCGAAGGCTTCGGCATCGGGCCTCGCCCAGGCGTTCGACGCCGCGGTTGACGCCAAAGGTCCGCACGGCGCGACGGGGGAGGACAGGGGGAGAGGGGCGGAGCCGGACTCCGGCGTCGCCGGTCCGGATGCCTCGGAGCCGGCGGCGTGGATCGAGGCGTGCGACGCGGTGCGGGAGGCCCTCGCTTCGCTCGGCGCGGCGGCTGACCTCGAGGCGATCATGTCGGTGCCGCCGCCCGGCGGCGGGGACGACGAGGTCGACGCGTGGGATCTCGACGCGCTGCTCCGGAGGCTGGTGCGGCAGCGGCAATCGCTCGCTTGGCGGCAGGGGCGTCTCCTCGCGGCGTTCGCCTCATCGCGCCTGCACCGCGAGCTGGGGTTCGCCTCCCTCGACGACTGGATCGGCAACCGTCTTCCGATGTCACTCCGCCGCGCCCGCTATCTGATGGCGCTCGATCGGCGGCTGCGTGGTCTGCCGCTCGTGGCCGACGCCTACCGCCGCGGAATCGTCTCCTGGTGCCAGGCGCGACTCCTGGTGCGCGTCGTCTCTCCGGCCACCCAGAGTCGCTGGATACGCTACGCGCGTCAGGTGACGGTTCGCCGTCTCGAGGAGGCCGTCATCGTGTGCGAGGTCGAGGGCGCCGGAGCTGCACACGTCGGCGCGTCTCCGCTCCCGCCGGTCGATCCTTCACCGGGTGAAGTCGGCCGCGCGCCGGCCGATCCTGCATGCCTGCACACATCGGCGCCCGATCGACCCGGCGACACGCATCTGCACACGTCGGCGCCTCTGTCCGGTCCCGAGGGGTCGGTCGTGGCGTCGATCGGCCGGCAATCCTGGCGGCGGATCGCCTTCTGGGCCCCTCTGGATGTCGCGGCGCTCTGGGACAGCGCCCTGCGCGCGTGTCGCGCCGCCGCCGGGACGAGGCTCGACGACTGGGAGTGCTTCCTTCTCTTCGTCCGCGCGCTGCGCGACACCTGGGACAACGCGGACGACCCTCAATTCAAGAGGCGCTATCGGATCTTCGAGCGCGACGGCTGGCGCTGCAGGGTGCCCGGCTGCACCTCGCGTAGCGGCCTGAACGAGCACCACATCATTTTCCGGTCGCAGCAGGGGAGCGATGACGAGGACAACCTGGTCACGCTCTGTGTCGGTCACCACCAGGAGGGGCTGCACGCCCGCCACCTGAGCTGTTCCGGCCGGGCGCCGGACCATCTCTGTTGGGAGCTGGGCATCCGGCCGGGCGGCGAGCCGCTGGCGCGCTATTTCGGTGAGAGGGTCATGACGCGCGGACCGCGCGTCCCGCTGCCGGCTCGCGTGTCGGCCGGCGCCGCCTGAGCGATCGTTCTGAAGGGATCGCAGTTCTGAAATCTATCGTTAGTTGCATAGTCATATTACAAATTATGCATTGCTATTTTATCAAATATGCATATGTTATAAATTTACCCATTTGAATACAGAAGAGAGAGGAGCGAGAGAGACCATGACAATCCAGGCGTTGATTGAACCTTGGCTCCCGAAGGGCGTTCGAGTCCGTCGGGACCGGCCCCAGGCGCTCAGCCAGCAGCGGCGTCGCGTGCTCATTGTGGACGACGATCACGCTGTCGCGGAAGTCCTGTCTCTTGGCCTTGGCGTCCACGGTTATGACGTGGACATAGCCCGGACCTGCCGCGAGGCAGGGGAGAAGCTGGCGTCGAACCAGTATTCCTTCGTAGTTCTGGACCTCGCCCTCCCGGACAGCACCGGGATCCTCTTCTACTACCGGCTCAAGGCCCACTGGCCCGGCCTGGCTCGCCGCGTGGCCTTCCTCACCGCCGCGGCCGATCGCTATCCCGAGCTGGGCCTCATGAGGGAGGAAGGCTGTCCTGTCCTGCTGAAGCCCAGCCGGGTCTATGAGGTTGTGGCGGCCCTTCAGCAGATGGAGCTCGAGTCATGATCGGAGGAGAAACGATGGAACGAGACGCGACTCAATCCGAACGTCCGAGAAGGGTCCTGCTCGTCGACGACGAGTCGTCGATCCGGGACTGCCTCTCGGAATTTCTTCTGCACAAGGGATTCAAGGTGGACCCCGCCTCGGACTGCCTGGATGCCATCGTCGAGGCCATGACCAAGTCGCATGATTGTCTGGTCCTCGACCTGAATTTCCCGGACATCAACGGTGTTTTCCTGTTCCACCAGATCAAACGAATCAACCGGGAGCTCGCGGAACGCACGATCTTCATCACGGGGCTGGACGAGCGCCATCCGGTGCATCAGCGGGCGCTGGAGACGGGTGTCCCTGTCCTGGCCAAACCGTTCGATTTCACGCGTCTGTCCGACATTCTCGACGGCTACTGCGAGTCGACCTAGGTATTTCTACTCTCTGGCGGTCGCCTGATCCCGGCTCTATCTTGATCGCCTTGGGCGCAACCGCCCCAAGGAGAAGCCTTGGCAAGAGTATCGAAACCACGACATCGTCCAGTACCAGAGGCCTCGCTGGATGATGCCGCCATTCTGTCCCGGATTCTGGACTTGATGCGCGAGTGCGTCGTCGTGGCGGATGCATCGGGGCACATCGTGTACGTCAGCCGCGCGGCCGAGAACCTGCTGGGCTATCCGCCTGACGACCTGCTCGAGAAGCACCTCTCGACCCTGGGGCTCCATCTCGGTCAGCCCCGGCCGGTTCGAGCCGGAGAGATCGATCCGGAGACATCCGAACGGACCGCTCCCTTCAAGCGAAAGGACGGCCAGCAGATCTCCATCTCGGTCGCCTCGCACTCGCTTCCCTCGGCATCCGGAAACGGTCCGTACTTCGTCAGCATCCTGCGCGACGCGACCAGCGAGTGGCGTCTGAAAGAACAGCTGCTTCAGAGCGAGAAGATGTCGGCGCTGGGGCAGCTGGTCTCCGGAGTCGCGCACGACTTGAACAACCCTTTGACCAGCATCATGGGGTACGCGCAGCTCCTCAGCGCGCAGAACGGCGACCCCGGGTTCCGCCGGGCGCTCGAGGTCATCTCGTCCGAGTCGATGCGGGCCTCCCGAATCGTCAAGAACCTTCTGACCTTCGCCCGCAAGTCTCCGCCGGAGCGGATGTATCTGGGTCTGAATGGTCTGGTGCTGAAGACCCTCGAGCTCAAGGTGCACGACTTCCAGATGAACCACATCGCGCTCCAGACGGACCTCGAGCCGGGACTTCCCCTGACGCTCCTCGACTTCCATCAGATTCAGCAGGTCCTGCTCAATCTTCTCAACAACGCCGAGCAGGCGATGCGCTCGCAGAAGGATGCAGGCACGGTGCGCATCGTGACGCGGAATGCGGGGATCGGGATTCAGGTGACCATCGAGGACGACGGACCGGGAATTCCCCGCACCGCTTTGCAGAAGGTCTTCGAGCCGTTCTTCACGACCAAGCCGATCGGGATCGGCACCGGGCTCGGCCTGGCCATCTGCCACGGCATCATCGCCGAGCACGGGGGGACGATCTGCGCGCAGAACCGTCCCGAGGGGGGCGCGCGCTTCGTCATCGAGCTGCCGATCCTCAGGCCGGCCAAGGCGCCATCCGATGGCGAGGAGGTGAAGGGGTCCCCCAGTCCGGCGGCACGCGCCATCGATGTCCTGGTCGTCGACGATGATCCGGCGATTCAGGACATGCTCGTCGCCTTCCTGACCTTCGACGGCCACAAGGTCGACACGGCGACCTCGGCGGAGGTGGCGATGCAGAAGGTCGCGGCGCGGCGCTACGACCTCCTCCTGACCGATCTGCGGCTGGGCGGCATGACGGGTATCGAGTTCTACAAGCATCTGGACAAGCACGATCGGGCGATGGCCGAGCGGGTGGTCTTTATTACCGGTGACCTGGTGAATCCGGAAACTCTCGAATTTCTGGACTCTGTCGAGAACTCCTGCCTTTCGAAACCGTTCACCCTGGACGACCTGCGGACGATTCTCCACCGCCTCGATCACCATGTCCCCGATCAGCAATAGAGAGCCGCTCTCCCCTCGACCTGCGCCAGGTTTTCTGCTCGTAGGTCCCTACGATCCCACCGGCGGCGAATTCACCTTCCTGGCCCCGCCCCTGGGTGTGTGGCGGCTGGCCGGAACGCTGGAGGCAGCCGGGTTCGAGGTCCAGGTATTCGACCCGAATTGTGCCGGTGAGGCGCCGGAGAAGGCGCTCGAAAAACGGCTGCGGGCCCGTTCCTGGGACGTGCTGGGGTTCTCCACGACCGGCATGACGCTGCGCTACGACCTGGCCCTGGCGCATCTCGCCCGCAGGGTGCTGCCGGAGGCCCTGCTCGTCGCCGGCGGCATGGAGGCGACCTTCAAGCCGCGGGAGTTGTTCCGCCTGGCGCCGTTCGATCTCGTCGTGCTCGGAGAGGGGGAGGGCCCGCTGCTCGAGATCGGCCGCCGGCTGCGGGCGGGGAGCCTCCTGCACGGCATCCCTGGAACGGCATTCATGCGCGACGACGGAGATCTCGCGAGGCTGCCGCGCACCGCCATGGAACGCCCGGCGCTGCGCGACGCGATCTTCCGGATCCCCTATGAAAAGATGCCGTACCGCTCGTACTGGGACAAGCTGGAACGCTGCTACCGCGTCGGCGATCTGCCGTACAAGGCCGAGAGGGAAGCGCGCCTGGCGGAGATCCGCTCGGTCCGGCTGATCACCCTCAACTACTGCCCCATGGGATGCACCTTCTGCTCTTCGACCAATTTCCTGCACGCGGCGCAAGGGGGGACGGCGCGCATCGCCCGGCTCGAGGCGGAGGAATGCCTCGCCATGTTGCGCCGTATCGTCGCGGCCCAGCCCGGAGTGCGGACGGTCATCTTCCAGGACGACATCTTCGTATTCCGCCAGGACCAACGCATCCTGCCGCTGTGCGAGGCGATCCTGGCGGCCAAGCGATCCGGCGATCTCCCTGACGACCTTCAATTCATCAGCACCAATCGTGTCGACGCGATGAACCGTGAGCGGCTCACGGCCATGCGCCGGGCCGGATTCCGCGTCCTGGGCTTCGGCATAGAGAGCTTCTCGCTCGAGGTCCTGAAGGAATTCAACAAGGCACAGATCCACCCGCATGTCCGGGAGGTGCTCGCCACGGCCCTGGAGCTCGGGATAACGCCGTTCCTGGACATCATCCTGACTTCGCCGAGAAGCCGCCTGGACGATCTGGCGGAGACCATCCGGCAGGCCTTCCAATGGATGGTCGCCGGCTGCGAGGTGGGGATGTATCCCTACGTGATCCCGTTCTCGGGCGCCGTCATGGCTGGCGACCCGGAGCTTGTCCCGTGGACGGTCTTCACGCGCCAGAGCATCGCCGGCACCGGCATCTCCTGGGACCAGCCGGCGAAGATCCTGCCGATCGACCCGGAGGCGCGCGGGGTGATCGTGGCGATCGAAGCCGCCTTCGAGCTGCAGCGCCGGAGTCTTCAGAGGCATGCCGCGCACATGCCGTCGCGCCTGCGCTCGTTCCTGTGGATCCTGTGCGCGATGCGCGTCCTTTCCGAAGCGGGGCACTCCACTCCCGGAAGCGAAGAGATCGTGGACGAGCTTCTGGCGCACCTGCCCGGCGCCCCCACCGGCGCCGGAATGAAAACGCTCCGGGGCGCTCTCCTGTCGCCGCGCGAGGCGCTCGCATGTCCATGAGCATGCGGCCGCCGGCGCCGGACGCCGTTCGCTGGCTCCCTTCCGGGAAGACCGCCGCGGTCTGCTTCAGCGTCGATGACATCCATCCCTCGACCTCGACCGACCCGTACGAAGCGGGCGGCGACCTCGGGCGGGGAGCGCTGGGCCGTCTCGCCCGCCTTCTCGACAGGCATCCGAAGCTGCGGGCCACGCTGTTCGTCACGCCGGACTGGCGTCCGCTCGGCCTGCATCCGACCCGCCGGCTGCTGGCGCGGATTCCGATCGTGAGGCGGCGGATGCATCTCGCCCCGGTCCGCCCTAAAAACGAAATGCGGATCGATCGCTTCCCGGAGTTCGTCCGCTATCTGAGCGCCCTGCCCCGCGCGGAGGTGGCGCCGCACGGGCTGCATCACCTCCATCCCGGACAGCGCCTCACCGTCGAATTCCAGGAGCAGGACCGCGAGGAGTGCTGCGGCATGCTGCGGCGGGCGCTGGACATCTTCGATGCCGCCAGGCTGTCCTACGTGCGCGGCTTCCAGCCGCCGGGTTGGAATCTGACTCCGCCGCTCGCCGGGGCGCTGGGGGACCTCGGGTTCACGTTCGTCTGCTCGGCCCGCGATCTCACGACAGCGGCCACCCCGGAGGCGGTCACGCGCTCCTGCGCGCTGCGCGACTTTCCGCTGCTGCGCCCGGGCATCATGGACGACGGCCGGCTCGTGCACTTCACCCACAACTTCCAGGCGACGTCCCGGCTGGAGCGCGCCCTCAGCATCGTCGGGTGCCGCGGTCTGCTGGCGATCAAGGCGCACATCTTCAAGAGCGGGGGCGGGCACTCGATGCTGGACGGTCTGGACGACGCCTATTGCAACTATCTCGATCTCCTGTTCTCGGAGCTCGATCGACGTTTCGGGGAGGACCTGTGGTGGACCTCGTTCGGGCAGATCGCGGACCGGCTGCTGAGCCCGGAGCGGGCGCGGTCGAATTGAATCCGCCGGACCTGGACGATCGCTACCTCCGATCTCTCCGGGCCGGGTCCGGGTTGTGGTGGACGCGCTCGATGTACCGGTTCTACCTGCGGCGCGCCTTCGCGGGGCGGCCTCCCGACCTGCTGGTCATGCGCGAGGGAGGACGCATCGTGTCGGGCGTCGGGGTGAACTACCGGTCGGTCCGCCTGGCCGGCGGCGGGACGGTCGCCGCGGCGATCCTGACCGCCGGATGGACGGCCCCGAAGGCCCGGGGCCGCGGCCTGTTCAGCAGGCTGATCGAGTCCGCCATCGGCGTCGTCGCCCGCCGGGGCCGCGCTCTGGCCCTGGCGTTCGTGAGAGAGGACAACTCCAGCGGCCGTGTTCTCAGGAGGCTCGGAGCGCACATGCTGCCGACGTCTTACATCTCGTTCGAGCCTGCGAGCTCGCGGCTGCCGGCGATCGGTAAGACGCCCCGCGTGCGCTCCGTCCCGCCTGCAACGATCCAGTCCGCGGCCGCGCGCGAACCCGTAGAAAACGCGGCGTGCTTCGACTATCCGGGTCGTCTGGATTGGAGGGGGCAGTTCATCGAACGTCCCGACCCGGTGGAGACGCTCGCGATCGGCGACTGCGCGGCGATCGTCGAGCGGACCGGCGACACCGACCGGCTGCAGCTGCTGATCGGCCCGCCGGCGGAAAGACGGGCGGCACTGGAGGCCCTGGTCCTGCGCGCCCGGAGAGCCGATCGAGGCTTCCTCGCTTTCGCGCTCGAAGAGACGGCACCGGAGAGGACAGGGCCGCCGGGAATGACCAGCAAACCGGGCCACTTCGCCCTGCTCGTCACCGGCCGCGCGAAGCCGGCCGCCGCATCGCCGGGCAGCCCCTGGCGCGGCGTGGAGTGGCGGATCCAGCCGGGAGATCGAATGTGACGTCCCTGCCCGAAGTCCTGCGGCGGCGTGTCGTGCTGGGGTCCGGATGCGCGGCGCTCGTGCTGGCGATCGTCTGGGTCACTTCGTTCGCGGGGCCGCTCTATGCCGGCGTGTACTTTCTGGCCAACTTCATGCTGTTCGCCGATCTGTTCGATCTGATCGTGCGCCGCGTCCTGCTCCGCGTGCACACGGGACGGCCCCGCGGCGGTGCCTGCCCGACATCCGTGCCGGTCGGCATCGGCAGGTTCACCGATGCCCAGGTCGCACTTCACCTGAAAGGGTATGCGTTCCTGCTGGCCGTCCACGACATGGCCGACCAGGTGGAGGACTTCATCGAGGCGATGCTGCCGTTCAAGGACCGGGTCTGGATCATCGACGACGCCTCGACCGATTCGACGGCGCAGGTCCTGCTGCGCGCCGGGTTTCGCTGCGTGCGGGGCGCGCAGAACCAGAAGAAGCCGGGGGCCATCCGCCAGCTGCTGCGCCAGGTCGATCCGGCGGTGCGGACGGTCATCGTGATGGATCCCGACTGTCGCCTGGCGGACGACGTCCTCATGCTCGGCGGCCTGGAGCGCCGGATCTTCGAGTTCCAGCGCAGCGGCATGGCGGCGCTGACGCCGCGCATCCGCATCGTCGAGGCGGGGCTGCTGCCGACTCTGCAGGCCCTGGAGTACGGCCTGACGTTCTCCGTGCTGCGCAAGAGTCTGGGGGATCACTGCGTCACCTCCGGTCTGTCGATCTATCGGCGGGACGCCCTCGAGTCGGTGCTCGACAAGCACGATCTCACCGTTTACGCGGAGGACTTCGAGAACGCGATCATCCTTCTCTCCGGGAAGGAGCGCATCTACTACGACGAAAGGCTGGTCTTCGAGACGGTTCCCAAACGGACCTGGAGAGACCTGTTCTCGCAGCGCGTCGGCTGGTATTTCGGCCTGCTGCACGTCTACGCGACGCAGCTGCCGCGCATCCGATCGTTCTGGCGCCGTGACGCGTCGACGACCTACCACTTCCTGGTCTACGCCGCCGGTCTCTCCATCGCGCTTCACCCGATCCGCCTGCTCATGCTGCTCACGCTGCTGCTCAGCACGTTGAACGGCGTCGATGTCCTCTTCGGGCTCGATCTGGTCCCGGACACTCCGATGACCGATCCGTCCCATTTCGTGATCGCGTACGTGCAGTACACCCTGCTGATGACGGTCCTGCTCCTGACCGCGATCAAGCGCCCGGAGCGGGCCCGCCTCGGTCCGGCGGTGCCGCTGTTCTTCTTCTACGCGCTGGCTCTCGTCGTCCCGACCACCGTGGGGTACCTGAACTGGCTGAGCCTGCGCCTGCGCGGGCGGCGGGTGTACGACGATCATTACGACCACCCCGGCTCCACGCACTCGGTGCTGTCGAGCCCATGAGCAGCCTGCCGGTCGCTTCGCTCGCGGAGTACTGGGAGAACCGGGCGCGCAGCTTCGCGGGGGCCGGCCGGGGACTCGCGGCCGTCTGCTCCTTCGGGATGCCGGCATTCTACAACTCGCTGATCCACCACAGTCAGCGTCTGGCGCTGCTCCCCTGGCTCGATATGCCGGAAGGGAGCACCGTCCTCGATGCGGGCTGTGGAGTGGGTCGGTGGAGCCGCCTGATGGCGGCGCGCGGGGCCCTGGTGAGCGGCGTCGATCTGTCTCCGGTCATGATCGGCGAGGCCGCGCGGCGGGCCCGGCGTGAAGGAGTCGCCGACCGCTGTCGCTTCAGGGTCGGCGACCTGGCCGCGCTGCGGCTCGATCGGACCTTCGATCGGATCGTGGCAGTGACCGTCCTGCAGCACATCCTCGATGAGGCGGCCGCCGGCGAGGCGATTCGCCGCCTGGCGGAGCACCTGGCACCGGCCGGCCGGATGGTCGTCCTGGAGGCCGCGCCGGCGCGCGAGGTGCGCGATTACGACCACGCCGCCTTCAGGGCGCGTACGTCGGGGACCTACCTGTCCTTGTTCTCGCGAGCCGGGCTGGCCTGTCTTCACATGACCGGCGTCGACCCGGCCCGCTTCAAGCTGCCGGCCGTCGTCCTGTACCAGCGGCTGCCCCGGCTTCTCGGCTGGCCGCTGCTCGCACTGGCGTCGGCGGCGGCGGCTCCGATCGATTGGATAGCCGGACGACGGCTCGTCGCCCGGTCCTGGCACAAGCTCTTCGTGCTGGCCCACGCGCAGGAGGGTGCCCCATGAGACTCGACGGTCGGAACGTTGCCGCACTCGCTCTGCTTCTGGTCGTCGGTTTCGTCGGGATGTCCGCGCAATGGCTGACGGATGCCGGCGAGCCCGGACCCGCTCTCGCGACCTCGCGCCTGATCCTCGTGACCAACGGCGACGACGTCGGAGTCGGCAGTCTGCGCCAGGCGATCTTCGATTCGAATCTGGCGAACGGGCGCGCGCGCATCCAGTTCCAGACACGCAGCATCACCGTCCGGACCCCTCTGCCGCCCCTCGTGAATCCCGCCGGGGTCGTGATCGACGGCGGGAAGAACACGGAAATCCGGGCCGATCTGTCGAAGGATGGCCCGCTGTTCGACGTGGTCAGCCCCCATGTGTCGTTCTCCGGCCTGAAGCTGGTCCACGTGGGCGGAGCCGCGATCCTGATCCGCGGCGGCGCGGTCGCCGTCACCAACGTCGAGATCTCCGGTTGTGGCATCGGCATCCAGATCGGCGATCAGGTCCGGGAGCTGATCGTGGACGGCTCGCGGTTCGAGGGGAACGGGACCGGCATCCAGATCGCCTCGGGGGGCACGGTCACGGTGCAGAAGAGCTCCTTCGCGCGCCAGCTCTCGGCCGGGATCTGGGCGGTGGGGCCGGCGGACGCCGGCCCGGGGGAGCCGCGCCTCATCGTGCGCGACAACGAGTTCGTCGAGAACCGGATCGGGGCGGGCATCATCAACGTCGGCGCGCTGTTGTCCAACAACGGCTTCACGAAGTCGCGCGAGACGGCGGTGTTCGTGAGCGGCCGCGGGGCCGTGATCCAGCACAATCGGATAGGGTCCGGGGCCATCGGCGTGCAGGCGGAGGACACGCACGGATTGTCGCTCGTCGACAACGAGATCGACCACAACGCCAGCATGGGCGTGCTGCTGCGCTCGTCGTCGAGCGCGATGGTACGCGCCAATCGCGTGCACTCGAACGGCTACGGCATCGCCATCATTCTGGGAGCCGTGGGCAACCCCAATCTCATCGTGGACAACGTCCTGATGGGCCAGACGGTCGATGGCCTGTTCATCGTCGGCAGCTCTCCCAGCCTCCGGAACAACCGGGTGATGAGCAGCAGCGCGGCCGGAGTGCGTGTCCTGACGTACGTTTTCCCGCAGGGCCGGCAGGTCGCCGCCAACCCTTCCCTGGAGAACAACACGCTGCAGGGCAATCTGCAGGACGGCCCGGTGCTCGGCGAATACCGCGTCGCTCCGGCCAAGAGTCCCGGGCCGTGACCGGTCTCGAGCGTCTGCGGAGCGACCGGGCGATCCTGGACTGCGTCGTCCTGACTTCGGCGACGGTGGGGTTCGTGCTGGCGGTCGTGCCATTTCTCTGGCGTCTGTACCGCCTGCCGCTCGGCAGCATCACCTCGACGGTGGCCTGCTTCGGCGTGGCGTATTGGGGGGGTGCCAGGCTGCTGGACCGCGCCGCCGGTCGATCGATCATGTTCGCCGGGACGCTGTTGATGCAGGTCGGCGCCGTCGTCACGTTCGCCTGGATCTGGCACCTCGCCGGCGGCGTCGACAACCCGGCCTTCCTGTGGGTGTTCGCGCCTGTCCTGCTGGCGAACGTCCTGCTGCTCCCGGGGTGGCATTCCTACGGCATCGCGGCCACGTCATGGGTCGCGGTGACGGTGGTCGCCCTGGCCGAGTCGGAGGGGCTGCGCTGGCTGGCCTTCCGGGTCGGCCTGCCTCTGGCGGAGCTCGGTGATCTCCTCAAGATGCGGCGCGACTCCGAGGCGTTCACCGGCCTGTCGACCACCCCCTCCCAGATCGCCGTGTCGCTCCTGCTGTTTGCCGGCGCCTCTCTGACGCTCGTGTGCGTCGGCGACTCGCTGGCGCGGCGCGCCGGCCTCCGAGCCCGGCCGGAGGATGTCCCCAATCTGTTCCGGCAGGCGGTCGAGACCGATCCGCTTCCCAGGGTGATCGTACAGCCGGGGGACGGGGGGATCGTTCACATGAGCGAGAGCTTCCGCAGGCAGATGCTGGTGGACAGGCAACCGGCCAATCTGTTCGAGGTCGTCCGGTTCGTCGAGCCGACCGACCCGCAGCTCTTGATGAGCGGGGAGGAGGCCGAGCTGCTGCGCTGCCGCTACGGCATCGGCTCCGAGTACCGGGTCGGCCATCTGCGCTCCCACCGGATCCTCCAGGGGGTCGAGCCGCTGGTCGTGGTGACGTTCGAGGAGATGCTGCTGGCCCAGAGCGGGCCTCCCGGCTCCGCGGAAGCCGCTCCCGGACGCGGGAAGGCTTCGTGTTGACGAATCGCCTGCGCGCGGGCGCCTGCGCCCTGCTGGTGGCGGCGATCGCGGCGCCGGGTACCGCGCTCGCGGCCGACGGCAGCCTGATGCTCAACGCCGATCTCTACGACGGGAGCGCCGAAGTGAAGGGCTGGGGGACCAGCGTCGTCTGGATCGGCGCCGGCCGCGGCGGCTCCTACCGGATCGGCGCGGCGGGTGTCTCCATGGAGGACGCCCACTGGGCCTATGTCTCGGGCGGCCGCACCTTCCAGTTCGGCGCGCGCCACCATTTCGACGCCTCCATGCGCCTGGGGAAGGCCAGTCTTCCCGGGCAATCCGACGACTTCAATGAGGTCAGCGCGACACTGTACGCGGGCCTCGCGCCGGGCCGGGTGACGCTGGTGCTCGGAGACAGCTGGCTGGACATCGGCGACACCGAGGGGCAGCTGCTGCAGGGCGGGCTCGACATCACCGCGGCGCAGCGCTGGGGCGCCGGCCTGCGGCTGTACACCGGGATGAGCGGGGACCTCGACGACAAGTTCGCGACCGGAAGCGTCAGCCTGCGCGGCACCTCCGCCACCTGGACCTTCGGGGTCGCCGTCGGCCGCACGGTGCCCTACAGAGGCGCGCCGGGCAGCGAGACGCAGAGCTCGACGGAAATCTACATGACCGTGGCGCTGACCGTGGGAAGGCACCGCATGAATGTCGCCGCCTCCAGTTTCCAGGGGGAGAGCACCAGGCGACGGATGCTGTCGACGGCCTGGTTCATCCCGTTCTCCGGCCGGCCGGCCAAGGGCGGGGTGGTGGCCGATGACGACTAGGAAAGCCTCGACCCGCGCGCTCGTGGCCTCCCTGATCGCCGTGCTCTGCGGATCGGCTCTTCTCCGGGCGACGACCGCGCGCGAGGCGGAGACCCGGCGCGCGCAGGCCCGGACCATCGGCGCCGCCTTCGGTCACCGCCTGGAGACCGAGTTCGAGCGGCTCGGCGCCGTGAGCGAGACGCTGGCGCTCGTGGCGCACGATCGCGACTGCGATGCGCTGCGTCCCCTCTTCCAGAGGCTGATCGAGACATCCGCCTCGATCCAGGGGGTCTGGCAGGCGCGTGGCGGGCGCACCTGCGCGTTCGTGGATCAGACGCGGTTTCCCGAGCGCGACACCCGGTTCTGGCGATCCGACGGCTCGGTCTTCCGGGGTGAGGGGGCGACGGCGGTGCGCGGCCCGTTCGCCTCTTCGCGCGGCAACACGGTCGTGCTGGTGGTGCACCGGACCGAGGCCACGGCCGAAGGCCCGCCGGTCTCGACCACCCTGCTGGTCGACCTCCTTCAGGTCCTGAGCGCGAGCGGGCTGGACCTGCTGGGGAACGCGGGGTACCAGTTCGCGCTCCGGCGATCGGGGGAGGAGTCCGACGGCGGGCCCCCCTTCCTCGGGGCCCCCAGCCTGTCCCGGAGCGCCCTCGATTTCGAGCTGAACCTTCCGGGCGCCGCCTGGCGGCTGGCCGTCGCCGGCTCGGGAGGATGGTACGCGACCGGGACCCTCGCCGCGGGCCTGGCGCTGGTTCTCGCCTTCGGCGCCGCGATAGGCCTGTCGACCTACGGCCTGCTCCGTCAGCCGGAGCTGCTCCTAAGAGAGGTCGAGCTCCGCAAGGAACGGCTGTCGCGGGCGCGCCTCGAGATCGACCATGAGGCGACCGAGAGGGGTGTGGCGGAGCAACGGCTGGAGCAGGAGCTGACGCGGGATCCGCTCACGGGGCTCTACAATCGCCGCTCGTTCGCGGAGCAGCTGCGGCGCGCCCTGGGGGACGCGGGGTCGCGCCCCGGGTGTCCCCTGGCCGTCCTGACCCTCGACCTCGACGGGTTCACACGCTTCAACAACACCCTCGGGCACGCCTTCGGAGATCGCTTCATCTGTCACGTCGCCGACCAATTGCGATTGACCCTGCGCGAGGAGCACGCCGCCGCCCGGATAGGCCCCGACGAATTTGCCGTCCTGATCCTCGATTGCAAGAGCGCCGACATCGTCGGGCGCTTCGCCGGCCGGCTGCAGAGCGACCTGGGCACGCTGTTCCGGTCCGAGGGGGAGGAGACCTCGATGACCGCCAGCATCGGCATCGCGATCGGCGAGGGGGATGGCGCAGGCGCGGGGGATCTCCTGCGCGACGCCGGCATCGCGATGGTCCAGGCCCGCGACCAGGGAGGGGCCCGCCACGTGCTGTTCGAGCGCAAGATGCACTCGCTGGCGATCGACGAGATGCGTCTGGAGAAGGAGCTCCGCTCCGGCATCGGCAAGGGGGAGCTGCGGAGCTTCTATCAGCCGATCCTGAACCTCGACACCTCCGGTATCGTCGGCTTCGAGGCCCTGATTCGCTGGATGCACCCGCAGCGCGCCCTGGTCTCCCCCGCGGAATTCCTCCCCCTGGCGGAGAAGACGGGATTGATCATCGACATCGACCGCTGGTGCATGAAGGACGCCCTGGGCTGGCTCCAGGCCATGCACGCTCGCTTCCGCTCCGAGCCGCCGCTCCTGATGAACGTCAACCTGTCCGGCAAGGAGCTCAGCCAGGCGGACCTCGTCGATGTGGTCGAGCGCATCCTGCGCGAGACGGGTGTCACCCCCGCCTGCGTGAGCCTGGAGGTCACGGAGAGCGTCATGATGGAGGATCCCGAGCGGGCCATCGGCATTCTGACCGGCCTGAAGAAGCTCGGCGTCAAGCTGTCCCTGGACGACTTCGGGACCGGGTACTCCTCCCTGGGTTATCTGCACAAGTTCCCGCTGGATTCCGTCAAGATCGACCGCTCCTTCGTGTGGAACATGTCCGCCAGCCGGAAGAATCTCGAGATCGTCCGGACGGTGCTCCGCTTCGCCGAGAACCTCGGCATGCGGGTGGTGGCGGAGGGGATCGAGACCAGGGAGCAGATGCAGCAGCTGCTCGATCTCGGCTGCCGCTACGGACAGGGGTTCCTGTTCTCGAAGCCCGTGGAGGCGTCGCAGGCGGAGCGCCTCTTGAGCACCGGCTTCGAGCGCCAGGGACCACCCGGGCGGGTTTCGTCGGCCGCGGGGTGATAGTCCGCGGCACCCCTCTCCTGCACGGACCGCCCGCGCCGTTGACTTGAACCTGCGGCTGCCCCACAATCTGCCCTTCGCGGGAGGAGGGGGAGAATGGGCGTTCTCCGCAAGGCGCAGGATGAAGGCAAGCCGGCCGGCCGTGTCCCCGCCATCGACCTAGGCGCGACATTCACCGATCTCAGGCAGGAGATCCTGGCGGCGGTCGAGCGCGTGCTCGCCTCCGGCCGTTACATCGGCGGCCCCGAGGTCGAGCGGCTCGAGAGAGAGTTCGCCGCCTTCTGCGATGTGCCGCACGCGGTCGCGGTGTCGAGCGGCACGGACGCCCTCCGCTTCGCGCTGATCGCCGCGGGCGCGGGCGGCGGCCCCCGCGACGAAGTCATCACGTCCCCCCTGACCTTCATCGCCACCACGGAGGCCATCTCCCAGGCCGGCGCCCGGACGGTGTTCGTGGATGTCGATCCCGAGTCGCTGACTCTTGACCCGGGGCTCGTGCGGAAGGCGATCACCGACCGCACCGCGGCGATCGTTCCGATCCACCTGTACGGTCAGACGGCCGACATGGGCCCTATCCTCGAGATGGCGCGGCCGCGCGCTCTGGCGGTCGTCGAAGACGCCTGCCAAGCGCACGGGGCGCTGTACCGGGGAGGCGCCGCCGGGGCGGGACGCTCCGCCGGGTCGCTGGGGGACGCGGGCTGCTTCTCCTTCTATCCGACGAAGAACCTGGGTGGCTGCGGCGAAGGGGGCATGCTCACGACCGCCCGCGCGGAGATAGCAGAGCGCGCGCGCAGTCTGAGGGATCACGGCCAGTCGGAGAAGTACATCCACGCCGAGGAGGGGTACAACGGGCGTCTGGACGCGCTGCAGGCGGCCATCCTGCGGGTCAAGCTGAAGCGGCTGTCCGGCTGGAACGCGCGGCGGCGGGCGCTCGCGGCGCTCTACACCGAGCGCTTCAAGGAGATGGGGCTCGCCGGGACGGCGCTCCGTCTTCCCGTCGAGAAGCCCTGGGGGACGCACGTCTATCATCTTTATACGGTGCGCGTCCCCATCGACGCCCGCGACCGGGTGCGCGCGGAGCTTCTCGAGAAGGAGATCGAGACCGGCATCCACTACCCGATCCCTTTGCACCTTCAAGCCTGCTACGCCTCGCTGGGCCTGCGCGAGGGGTCCTTCCCGGTCGCCGAGCGGGCGGCGCGCGAGGTGCTGTCGCTGCCGCTCTTCCCGGAGATGACCGACGCCCAGGTCGAGAGGGTGTGCGAGGCGCTGCGCGTCGTCCTGGGACGGGGATGAAGAAGCGCGCCCCTCTCCGTCTTCTCCTCGTCGCCGGGGCCCGCCCGAACTTCATGAAAGTCGCGCCGCTCCTGCGCGAGCTCCGGGCGCGTCCCGGGCTCTTCGAGGCCCGTCTGGTGCACACGGGGCAGCACTACGACGAGGCGATGTCGGACATCTTCTTCGAGGAGCTGGAGATCCCGAAGCCGGACATCCATCTCGGTGTCGGCTCCGGGAGCCACGCGGTGCAGACGGCGCGCATCATGGAGGCGTTCGAGAAGGTTCTGGTGGCCGACCGGCCCGACTGGGTGGTGGTCGTGGGGGACGTGAACTCGACCCTGGCCTGCTCGGTGGTGGCGGCGAAGATGTCGCCGCCGGTGCGCGTGGCGCATGTCGAGGCGGGGCTGCGCTCGCGCGACCGGTCGATGCCGGAGGAGGTCAACCGCGTCGTCACCGACGCCCTTTCGGACCTGCTGTTCACCACGAGCCCGGACGCCGACGTCAATCTGCGCCACGAGGGGATCGAGCGCCGCAGGATCCACCGCGTCGGCAACGTCATGATCGACACGCTGCGGCGCTTCCTGGCGCGGGCCGACTCGTCGGACGTGATGCGGCGGCTGGGGATCGCGGCGCCGTTCGCCCTCCTGACGCTGCACCGGCCGTCGAACGTGGACGACGAGGCTGCGCTGCGGCGCATCTTCACGGCGCTCGAGACGGTGGCGCAGGACATCCCGATCGTCTTCCCGGTGCACCCGCGCACCGTCAAGATGATGCGGGAGCTGGGTGTCGGCGCGGACGGCGGCTCCGGTAGTCTGCGGCTCATCGAGCCTCTGGGGTATCTCGACTTCCTGCATCTCCAGAAGCGTGCGCGTCTGGTCCTGACCGATTCGGGCGGCATTCAGGAAGAAGCCTCGATCCTCGGCGTGCCGTGCCTCACCCTCCGTGAAAATACCGAGCGGCCGATCACGACGACCCGCGGCACGAACGTGCTGGTGGGGAGCGACACGCGGGCGATCGTCACGGCGGCGCGGAGGATCCTGCGCGCACGGGCCCGGCGACCCCGGTCGATCCCGCTCTGGGACGGCCGTGCGGCGGGGCGCATCGCGGCGGTGTTCGCCCGTATCGCCCGCGAATCCAGTTGACACGGGCACTTCCTGTGACCAGAATGAGTCGAGCGCAGGTCACACCACAACAACTTGGCTGTCTGCCGATGAAACAAGCCCTGGCTCGAGGCGAAGACTCTCAGGGAAGCATGCGTCGGGGGAGGTCTCCGCTCCAGGCCGCGCGCCGCGATCATGACCTGAGGCTGATGCGCTCCTTCTACCGCATCTCGCTTCTGAGCTCCGCGCAGGGCAGGCCCTTCGAGATCGCCACCCGCGTGCTGCGCGAGTTCGCGCGCACCATGCGGTTCCGGCGGGCCGAGATCATCCTTCTCGACCGCCGCCATCGTCTTCTCAGGCTGGCGTCCTGCGGGCGCGTTCGCGCGGCGTCGCTCGACCCGCCGGGGGAGCGTCTGCGCGACTGTCCGTTCGGGCGGAGCCTGGTGCGCCGCCGGCAGGCGGTCCTGCACGTCGGCGGCGGCTCGGGTGCGTCGCAGCGGCGCATCTGCCACGTTCGGTGGCTCGGCGTGACCTCCCTGTTTGGCGCCCCGCTGCGCGGTCCGGGGCGGCCGCTCGGGTTCCTGCTGGCGGATCGGGGCGGGCAGCCGTTCGACCTGGGGGCGACCGAGCTCGAAGTCGCGACCGCGCTGGCCGGTGTCATCACCGAAGTCGTGAACGGGGCGCTGGCGCGCGAGGCCGAAGCGCGGCGCCAGTCGGGGCTGCTCCTGCTCAGCCAGGTGGGGCACGCCATCAGCGCTGAAGAGAGCCTTCCGGTCCTGCTGCCGCGCCTGGCCCGCGTGGTGCGGGGGGTGACGAAGGCCCTGGGGGTCGTGGTGGCGCTGCACGACGAGCGGGCGGGGGAGATGGAGGTCGCCGCCATGGCGGGACCGCCGGGGCAGTACTCGCGCGGATACCGGTTCTCGGCCCGCCCGAGCTCCACGACTTTGAGCCCGCGCGCCCTGCGCTCCGGCCGGCCGGTCGTGGTCCCCGATCTCCGGGAGGCGCCGGACATCTGCGCCTACTGGGCGGAAGCGCGCACGGTCCTGGTGCTCCCGATCCGGTGCAGGGGGAAGATCCTGGGGACGCTGAGGCTGGAGGACGCGCGGCCGCGGGCCTTCGAGGAGGAGGACATCCGGCTCCACGCCACGATCGCCGACCAGATCGGCCACGCCGTCAGGAAGGCGCGCGTCATCGAGGCGCTGAGCCGCAAGCAGGCCGACCTGCGGGCCGTGTCGGAGAGCCTCGAGCGCCGGATCGAAGAAGACCGGCGCCGCATCGCGCGCGAGCTGCACGACGAGCTGGCCCAGTCGATGACCGCGGCCAAGATCAACCTGGGGCTCCTGCGCAACCTGACCCGGGGCGGGGCGCCCGAGGTGGGTCGCGCCATCCGGGAGACGGAGAGCGTCGTGCTTCGCACGATCGCCGAGACGCGCCGCATCGCCATGGACCTGCGTCCGTCCATCCTGGACGACCTGGGGCTCGTGCCGGCCCTGCGCTGGTACTCCGACACGTTCTCGAGGCGCACCGGCGTGGGCGTCGAGCTGCAGGCGAACGGCAACGGCGCGCCGATCGACAAGGACGTCAACACCCTCCTGTTTCGCTTCTTCCAGGAGGCGCTCACCAACGTCGCCCGCCACGCGCGCGCCCGGCAGGTCCGCATCGGCCTGAACGGCCACAACGGGACCCTGCGGGCGATCGTCTCGGACGACGGCATCGGGCTGAGGCAGGCGGGGATGTCCCACCAGGGTCTGGGTCTCATCGGCATGCGCGAGCGGATCGAGCGGGCCGGGGGGGCGCTGCGCATCCAGTCCCGCCCGGGCCGGGGGACGCGTCTGGTCGCCGAGATCCCGATCCACGCGGCGGCCGCGGGGCGGGGACGGTCGAGCCGTCCGGCACCCGTCCAGGCGTACGAGGCAGGGTTTCCATGAGGCGCGTCAACATGCAGAGCCACAGAAAGACGCGCGTGCTGGTGGCGGACGATCACACGATCGTGCGCCAGGGCCTGCGGGCCATTCTCGAGGCGGAGAGGGACATCGAGGTGGTCGGGGAAGCCGCCGACGGGCGTGAGGCGGTGCGCAAGGGGCTGACGCTGAAGCCGGATGTGGTGGTCATGGACGTGAGCATGCCGCGCATGAACGGCCTCGAGGCCACGACGCGCATCGTCAAGGAGTGCCCGGCGATCCGGGTGGTCGCCCTCACCATGCACAGCAGCGAGGAGTACGTCTACTCGCTCCTGAAGGCGGGAGCGCGGGGTTACCTCCTCAAGGAATCGGTCTCCTCCGACCTGGTCGAGGCGATCCACGCCGTCGTGGGGGGAGGAACCTACCTGCACCCCTCGATATCGACCAAGGTGGTCGACGGCTACCTCAAGCGGCCGCACCCGCGCACGCGCACCGGGATGCTGGATGTCCTGACGCCGCGCGAGCGCGAGATCCTGCAGCTCATCGCCGAGGGGCACACCAACAAGGAGATCGCGAGGGTCCTGGTGCTGTCGGTGAAGACGATCGAGAACCACCGCACGCGCATCATGGACAAGCTCGAGATCCACAATGTCGCGGGGCTGACGCGCTACGCCATCAGCCACGGCATCGCCACGGCGGCGCCGCGGCCCGAGCGCCAGCGCGCGCCGTCGTCCGACTAGACGCCGGCCCCCGGAGAGCCTGCGGGGGCCGCGGCCGGCGGACGGGATGGTGGTGCCTGCGCCTTGATCGACGACAGGACGTTGCGCGCGAAACGCCCGCCCACCCGCTCCTTCTCCATCAGGTCCACGATCTCCAGACGCTGCAGCATCTGGCCTGTATTGTCGCGCAGCATCCGCACCACCGGCCGGTAGGGGTTGGCCGGATTGACGCGCACGACCACCGCCTCCTCGCCGGTGTCCATGCGCACGCGGGTCCCGGGCGGGTAAGCCCCCATGATCTGCAGGAACGCCAGGGCGAGCTGCGGGTGGAAGTCGACGCCGGCGCGGTCATTGATGATGGACGCGACCTTCTCGGGCGGGGACTCTTCCTGGTACGAGCGGCGGCTGCGCATGGCGTCGTAGGTGTCCGCCAGGTTGGTCATCAGGCTGCAGGGATGGAGCGGCCGCGGGTGGCGCGGGCGCGGGTAGCCGCCATGGTTGTAGCGCATGTGGTGCTCGAGGGCGACGAGAAGCGCCAGGTCCGGCACGCCGGGCGTCTCGCGCAGGATGTGAACTCCGTCCTGAGGATGCCTCTGCACCAGGAGGAGCTCTTCGGGCGTCAGCTTTCCAGGCTTGCTCAGGATTTCGCCCGGCAGAAGCGTCTTGCCGATGTCGTGCATCATCGAGGCGAGACCGAACTCCTGCACCGCCCGCGCGTCGCCGCCGAGCGCCTCGATCTGCGCCACGGTCAGGATGCAGACGTTGATGATGTGCGTGAAGGTGTAGGCGTGGTGCGACTTCAGGGCGGTCAGGATCAGGAAGGGGGAGCGATCCTGCTGCATCTGCTTGGCGACCGTGGTCACGAACGACTCGGCCTCCTCCAGACTGATGCGGCGTCCCTCCCGCAGCGAGCGCATCGCCTCCTCGATGAAGGTGAGTCCGTTGTCGTACGCCTCCAGGACCTCCGGACCGGTCTCGTCCAGCACCGCCTTCTTGTGCTCGGTCTCCGCCGGTTCGTCGATGACGAGGCGCCCGGCCTCGATCGACACGATCCCTTCCTTCGACATCAGGTCCGGCAGCCCCCGCCCGGCGAACCATTTCGGATCGAGGATCATGAGGGAGATGAACCGGCGCAGCTCCTCGACGCCGACGCCGCGCTTGAAGACGATCGTCTCGATGCCGCGGGTCTTCAGGCCGTCGATGAACGGGACCAGCCCCTCGCCTCCCTCCTCGACCTGCCGGCCCGAGGCCAGGAGCTTCCCCCCGACCAGCGCCAGCCGCCAATCGGGCACCAGGGCGAGGATGCGCTCGAGGTACAGCATCAGCGACTGCAGGGCGCGCGCGGCGATCGGGTGCTCGGGCGGGTACATGCGGCGCTGCGCGAGGGCGGCGCCGAGCGAGCGCGCGGCCATGGCCGACAGTCCCTGGACCTGCGCCTCCGGTCCCGCCGGCGGCACCTGCTCGGGCTGGCTCGAGTGGCTCATCTCATGTCCTCGCGGTGCGGCTGCCGGGGGCCGATCGCTGCCCGACGATCTCGGAGCAGACCGCGCGCACCGGCCATCTCCACAGGCGCGCCCCCTGCATGAGGGCGCCGAGCGCCGGGTCGGTGCCGATCTTCTCGAGCGCGCGGGCGGCGGCGATCCGCAGGGTGTCCCCCGCGGAGGGGGGGAGCCAGAAGCCGCGCATCAGGATCGAGCGCAGCCGCGGCACCGCCTCGTTGCTGCCGAGAAGGCCCAGGGTGGCGATCGCCTCCTTGAGCCGTCCGTGGCCCCGCCCGAACAGGTCGGCCTTCTCGGTCATCTCCAGGAACGTCGTGATCGTCCGGCGCCTGTCGATCGTCGCCAGGGAGCGCATCACCACATCGTAGACCTCGGCGTCGGCCAGGCAGTCCTTGAGAAGGGCGAAGGCGCGCGGGCCGCCGATCTTCCCGAGCGCGGCGACCGCGTCGCGGCGCACGCGCGGCTCGGGATGCTTCAGCGTCGTGGCGATCGTCGGGATCGTCGCGGGGTCGGCGATCTCCCCCAGGACGAGCAGGATGTTCCGGACCAGGTACCAGGACGGGTCGTTGAGCCGCCGCACCAGGGACGGCACGGCCACCTTGCCGCGCGCCGCCAGGAGCCCCAGGAAGGGACGCCGCACCTCCCAGTCCTCCTCCTGGGCGAGACCGTTCAGGAGACTCGGGACGGAATGCTCCCCCAGCGCCTCGAGCGCCTTGCCGAGCGAAGCGTGGTGCTCCGGCTCGAGTCGATGAAAGTCCCGCCGGTACGACCGCACCAGCCCCTCGGCGGTGGCCGCGAGGGCGCGCTGCGCCGCCTCGCGGATGTGCGGCTGCGGCGGCGGGTCCGTGGCGAGGAGGCCGCGCACCGATTCCACGACACCGGCGCTGTCCGCGTACCAGCCGGGGTTGAGCGAGACGGCGCGCTTCTCGATCTGATCGAGCGCCACCCACTGCCGGGCCGGCTCCTGGTCGATCGCGACCAGGTCTCCGAACAGGAGCCAGGCGCGGCGACCGATCCCCCCGGGTGTGAGCGCCTCGACGAAGTCCGGGATCGCCATCAGCTCGTTCTTCAGCCCCTCCTCGAGAGGCGGCGCGTTCTCCCCGATCATCTCCAGGAGCCCCTTGTACTCGCGCGAGATCCAGTCGTCCTGCGACTCCTTGAGCAGATCCTCGACCGAGTCCCAGACGTCCTTCGGCGGCGGCTCGTTCTGCCGGGCGGCGCGCAGCGCCTCCTGGAGCCCGCTCTTCTCCAGGTCGCTCACGCCCCGGTCGATGAAGACCTTGCGGATGACGCTCGACAGCCGGGCGTTGAGGTTCCCCTCCGTCTGGACCAGGGAGACGATGAGCTCCCCCAGCTTGTCCTCGGGGATCCGGGCCCTGATGGCCGTGCCGAGGTCGACGTCGGTCCCCGGGATCGGGATGTTGGCGCCGAGCAGGTCCCTGCGGGAGGCGGGATCGAGCGCCATGAGGGCGGAGGCCAGGTTCTGCGCCAGGGAGGCCATCGCCTCGGGCTCGCTGGCAGCGACCTCGGCGGCGATGCTCTTGAGCGCCGCGGTCAGGAGGGCGACGCGCTCGGGGCCGGCCGAGACCAGGATCTCGCGCAGCGACGTCATCAGCTCCCAGGCGGCGCCCGGGTCGCCGGCGACGCGGCGGATCAGATGCTGGCCGCCGGGGGGGAGCGGTCCTCGTCCGGCCAGGTAGCGGGCCAGAAGGTCGCTCCAGCTCAGGCTCTGCTTCGGCTTCTCCTCCACCGGGGCGTCGCCGGTGTCGGTGCGGGCCGACTTGAGGGCCGCCGAGGCGTCGAACTCGATGACGGCGATCCCGCCGAGCCGCCTCTCCTCCAGGCTCTTCCTGGGGCCGCCTCTGGCCCGCAGCGTCCCCGGATCGAGGGCGATGACCTCGAGGAACCCCTTCAGCGAGTCCCCCTCGATCGGTGAGCGGAACAGGAGCGCGCCGAGATCCCTCCGGCTGAGATAGCTGGCGAAGCCGGCCAGGATCCGATCCCCCTCCGCCAGCGGCGCGCCGTCCAGAAGGAAGGATGTCTCGCTCACGCCCACCGTCAGGGCTTCCGTGTCAGACATCGCCTCTTTCAGCAGGAGGGCCGCCTTGTCGAGGGCCGACACGACAGTCGGGTGCTGCGCGGGGTAGAACGACAGGACCTTGGTGGCGGTCGCCAGCTGTTTGAGGGCTCGCGCCAGGGGACTGCTAGGCTCCGGCGAGGTCGTCATCTGCATCCCGGCCGCGCGCGGCCTGAAGCTCCAGAAGCCGGGTAAATATGATGTAGGAGAGACCGGAAAGCAAACCGGTGCCCCTGGCCATTGCCATCGACCTAAATCTATTTGTGTCAGCGCTTTATGATTACTTCAACGATCCCGTGAACGGGGC
The DNA here is from genome assembly GCA_035635555.1 of Candidatus Dormiibacterota bacterium. Taxonomy (NCBI): domain Bacteria; kingdom Bacillati; phylum Candidatus Dormiibacterota; species Candidatus Dormiibacterota bacterium. The sequence goes on along the minus strand of DASQAT010000043.1, from coordinate 14,563 downwards.
TCCGTCCCGACCGGGACCCGCATGCCAGGGTCATGCGCCGGACCCCGCCTTGACGAGGATCGGCCCGGGCAATTACAATCTCCTCACCTTCAGGAGTCTTTCACATGCTCACAAGCCCCCGCACAGTCCGGAATCGACGGCCAGGCCGACCGGTTTCCGCCGTCATCCAGGGGCGTCGGATCCTCCTGAGGGGACCCGCCGGCAGTCTCCGCAAGACCCGGCCGTTCCTGACCGACACCTAGTAAGCCTCGCCCAAGCCGGCGACACCCCGACAAAGGCCTCAGGGCCGTCCAACACAGGTCGCTGTCTTGGCTCATGGAGCCCGGGGGGGAGTCTTGTCTTTTCTGGATTCGCTGGAACGAAAGAGGCCTCATATGAAAAACACAATGAAGCGGGACATGAGATCGAAGGGGGGGAGCGGCGGCGGAGACGTGGTGCTCCTGTCGAACGTCCGCCTGGCGTCCGCCGGCAAGCCGGCCGGCAACGGCGCCCGCAAGGGGGATCCGCCGCCGACGGTGACGATGAAGGTGGCCCCGCGGAGCGCCGACCCGATGCCGGTGAGCGCTCCTGAGAAACGCGCCGCCGTCCGCAAGAGCCTGAAGGCGGCTGCCAAGGCGAGGGCGCGACGCGGCGCGCGGCGCTTCACGGCCGAAAAGGTCATCAAGGAGTCGCAGCGCTGGCTCAACATCATCGCCAACGCCAACAAGCTGAACCTGGCCAGGAAGAAGACCGTCGTCAAGGAGACGGTCAAGTCGTTCAACGCCTATTTCAACTCCGGATTCCTGGAGTACCGCAAGTCGGTGGCGGAGGCCGAGCAGTACGCCGCGATCGAATGGACCGGCCAGGGCTCCTACATCGAAGACATCATGGGGCGGCAGTACATCGACTGCCTGGGCGGCTTCGGGATCTACAGCGCCGGCGTCCGTCACCCGAAGATCGTCGAGGCGGTGCGCAGCCAGCTCGATCGGATGCCGTTGTCCAGCCAGGAGCTGCTCGACCCCCTGCGCGGGGCGCTGGCGGAGCTCCTGGGGGAGATCGCCCCCGGCAATCTCCAGAAGTGCTTCTTCATCAATAACGGCACCGACGCGGTCGAAGGGGCGATGAAGCTGGCCCGGCTCTACACGGAGAAGTCCGGATTCATCTCCACGATCCGTGGTTTTCATGGCAAGTCGTACGGATCGCTGTCGCTCATGGGCAAGGCGGAGTACCGGGTGGCCTTCGAGCCTCTCCTGCAGGACGTCTATTTCGTGGAGTTCGGCGACGCCGACGAGGTCGAGTGGCAGCTCAAGAAGGCGCGCGACGTGGGGCTGGACATCGCGGCCGTGGTGGCCGAGCCGGTGCAGGGGGAGGCGGGGGCGATCGTACCCCCCGACGACTACTGGCCGCGCCTGAGGGAGATCTGCGACGAGTACGACGTCCTCCTGATCGCCGACGAGGTGCAGACCGGCATGGGGCGCACCGGCAAGCTGTTCGGGGTCGAGCACTGGGACGTGATCCCGGACATCATGTGCCTGGGGAAGGCGCTCGGGGGCGGGGTGATGCCGCTGTCCGCCTTCATCTCGACGCCGGAGATCTGGAAAGTCCTTGAGGCCAACCCGTTCCTGCACTCGTCGACCTTCGGCGGCAATCCGCTCGCCTGCGCCGCCGGGATCGCCGCGATCAATGTGACCCTGGAAGAGGACCTGCCGGGCCAGGCCGCCGTGTCGGGGGAGTACTTCCTGGCGGGGCTGCGCGACATCCAGTCCCGCTACCCCGAGCACCTCGTCGACGTGCGCGGCAAGGGGCTCCTGATCGGCGTCGAGTTCGACAACACCGAGTTCGGCTACTCCGTGGCGGCCGGGCTGTTCCGTCGCGGCGTCCTGGTGGCCGGCACGCTCCTGAACGCCAAGACGATCCGGATCGAGCCGGCTCTGTCGATCCCCAGGAAGCTGATCGACGAGGTCCTGGGGCATCTCGACGACACGCTGAAGAGCCTTTCGTGAAGCTGCCGATCGAACGCGACCTGACCCGCGCCGAGCAGGAGGCGATCGCCGCGGAGGGGATCGACAACTGGAACGCCTACCTGCGCCGCTTCCCGAAGACACGCGACCGTGACCGCGATCGCGCCCAGGTCGAGTGGAGCGGCGAGGGCTCGGTGATCCGGAACATCTACGGCGACGAGTACATCGACTGTCTCGGCGGTTACGGGATCTTCTCCCTGGGGCACCGGCACCCGGAAGTGGTGCGCGCCGTCAAGGACCAGCTCGACCGGATGCCGTTGCACAGCCAGTACCTGGTCAACCCGATCACGGCCGAGGCGGGGCGCCGGCTCGCCGAGGTGGCCCCCGGCGGACTGAAGCGGACCTTCTTCTGCAACAGCGGCACCGAGGCGGTGGAGGGGGCCCTCAAGCTCGCGCGCCTGTACACGAAGAAACGAGGATTCATCTCGACCGAGAACTCGTTCCACGGCAAGTCGATGGGCAGCCTGTCGGTCACCGGCCGCCCGGTGTTCCGCGAGCCGTTCCAGCCGCTCCTGCAGGACGTGTCGTTCGTGCCGTACGGGGACGCCGCGGCCATCGACAAGGCGATGCGGAAGGACACCGCCGCCGTCATCCTCGAGCCGGTGCAGGGGGAGGGGGGCGTCATCGTGCCCCCCGACGACTACTGGCCGCGCGTCCGCGAGACCTGCACCAGGAACGGCGTCCTCCTGATCGCGGACGAGGTGCAGACCGGGCTCGGCCGCACCGGCGCCTTGTTCGGGGTGAACCATTGGAACGTCGTGCCGGACATCCTCTGCCTGGCGAAGGCGCTGTCCGGCGGAGTCGTCCCCTGCGGCTCGTTCACGACGACGGACGAGATCTTCGCGTCGTTCCACGCCAACCCGATGTGGCACTCGTCGACGTTCGGGAACAACCCGCTCGCGGCCACCGCCGCCGCCAAGGCGATCGAGATCACCGTGCGCGACCGCCTGAGCGAGCGCTCCGCCCGCCTCGGCGCCCTCCTCCTGGACCGGCTTCGATCGCTGCAACGCAAGCATCCGTGGGCGATCGACGAAGTCCGGGGGAAGGGTCTGCTCATCGGCATCGAGATGCGCGACGAGGCGCTCGGGGCCACGGTCACCGAGGTGCTCTACGAGAAGCGCGTCCTGGTCGCCTATGCCCTGAACCGGCCGCGGGTCATCCGCGTCGAGCCGCCGCTCAACATCCCGGAAGAGCTCCTCGACCGCCTGGTCGAGTCGCTGGACGCGGCCCTCGCGGGCCGGAACGGCTGACCCTTCCTGTCCCGCGGATACGCAGGGGTATAATGCGCCATGCAGCGCATGTGGATCGACGGCCAATGGACCGGGAGCGTCTCGAAGAAGTGCTTCCCGATCGACAATCCCGCCACCGAAGAGATCATCGACGAAGTGCCGCGCGCCAATGCCCAAGACGCCGATCTGGCGGTGGAGTCCGCCGCCGAGGCGTTCGGCGACTGGCGCGGCGTCCCCGGAATCGAGCGGGCGGCCCTCATGCACGACTTCGCCACGCGCCTGCGGGGGAAGGCGATGGCGGTGGCGCGGCGGCTCACCCTCGAGGGAGGGAAGCCGCTCATCGAGAACCTGGACGAGGTCGAATGGTGCGCCGCCTGCTTCGATTACTACGGCGAGCTGGCGCGCGACCAGGGGGGAAAGGTCCCCTCGCCGGTCTTCCGGCACCAGATCAACTTCGTCCGCAAGGAGCCGTACGGCGTCGTCGTCGCCATCGTCCCCTGGAACTACCCGCTCCTCCTCCTGACCTGGAAGCTGGCGCCGGCCCTGGCGGCGGGCAACACCGTCGTCATCAAGCCGTCGAACGAGACCCCTCTGTCGACCCTGATGCTGGCCGAGGATCTCGGGATCTTCGGCAAGGGGGTCGTGAACATCCTCACCGGCTTCGGGACCGAGGTCGGCGATCCCCTGGTCGTGCATCCCGACGTCCAGCTCATCGCCTTCACGGGGAGCATCGCCACCGGCAAGGCGATATCGACGGCCGCGGCGCCCCACCTCAAGAAGCTGAACCTCGAGCTGGGCGGCAACGACCCGTTCATCGTCTGCGACGACGTCGATCTCGAGGTCGCGGCGCGCGGCGCCGTCTGGGCGGCGTTCCTCAACATGGGGCAGGTCTGCACCTCGGGGGAGCGCTTCTACGTGTTCGAGAGGGTCTATGAGGAGTTCACGAAGAAGTTCGTCGCCCTGGCGAAGAAGCTGAGGCTCGGGAACCCGATGGGGCCGGACATCGACTGCGGGCCGCTCATCCGCGAGGCGCACCGGAAGCAGATCGAGGCCAGGATCGAGGAGGCGGTGTCGCAGGGGGCCCGGGTGATGTGCGGCGGGCGGCGGCCGCCGGCCCTCAAGAAGGGGTACTTCTTCGAGCCCACCGTCCTGACGAATGTCAGCCATAAGATGTCGATCATGAAGTCCGAGACGTTCGGCCCGATCGCCCCGATCATGCCTGTCAAGGGAATCGAAGAAGCCGTGCGCCTGGCGGACGACTCGGAGTACGGCCTGGGGGCGAACATCTACACCAACAATCTCGAATACGCCATGTACGCGATGGAGAATGTCCACGCGGGAACGTTCTGGATCAACGATCCGTTGACAGACAATGACGCCGCACCGTTCGGCGGCATGCGCAAGAGCGGCATCGGCCGGGAGCTCGGCATCGAGGGGCTGGACGCCTTCCGGGAGCCGAAGCACGTCCACATGGACTACAAGATCGAGGCGAAGCCGTACTGGTACCCTTACCGCTGGAGCGACCTCAAGTAAGGAATCGCAGGAATGACGAAGCACATCGTCCTGAAGACCGCGATACCGGGTCCGCGCTCGCAGGAGCTTCTGAGGGCCCGCCAGGCCGCGGTGCCCCGCGGCCCCTACAACATCACGCCCCTGTTCATCGCCCGTGGCGAAGGGGCCGTGCTCGAGGACGTGGACGGCAACCGCTACCTCGACTTCGCCGGCGGCATCGGCGTGCTCAACACCGGCCACGCGCCGAAGAGCGTCGTCCGGGCGATCCAGCAGCAGGCCGAGAAATACATCCACTCCTGCTTCCATGTCACGATGAACGAGCCGTACATCAGGCTGGCCGAGGTCATGAACCGCATCACCCCCGGGTCGTTCCAGAAGAAGACCTTCTTCGCCAACTCCGGGGCCGAGGCGGTCGAGAACGCCGTCAAGGTGGCGCGCAACTTCACCCGCCGGTCCGCGATCGTCTGCTTCGAGGACGCCTTCCACGGTCGCACCCTCCTGGCCATGTCCCTGACCAGCAAGGTCCATCCTTATAAAGACCACTTCGGACCGTACGCCGCCGAGATCCACAGGATGCCCTTCTCCTACTGCTACCGCTGCCCGTGGGGGAAGCGCTACCCGGGGTGCAACATCGAGTGCGGCACGTTCCTGGAGGACTTCTTCAAGCGTTACGTCGATCCGGCCTCGGTCGCGGCCCTCATCGTCGAGCCGGTCATGGGGGAGGGGGGCTTCATCATGCCGCCCCAGGAGTACTACCCGATCCTGGTCAACATCTGCCGCAAGTACGACATCCTGGTGATCGCCGACGAGGTGCAGACCGGGTTCGGGCGCACGGGGAAGATGTGGGCCTGCGAGCACTGGGGGATCGAGCCGGACATCCTGATCGCGTCGAAATCGATCGCCGCGGGCCTGCCGTTGTCCTCGATCACCGGCCGGGCCGAGATCATGGACGCGCCGATGGAGGGGAGCCTCGGCGGCACCTTCGGCGGCAACCCCGTGGCCTGCGCGGCGGCCCTGGCGGTGATCGAGACGATCGAGAAGCAGACCCTCGCCGAGAGAGCGGCCCGGATCGGGGAGAAGGTCCGCGACCGGTTCGAGGCGCTGTGGAAGAAGTGCCCGTCCGTCGGCAACGTGCGCGGCGTCGGGGCGATGCGGGCGATCGAGTTCGTCAAGGACCGCGCCACGAAGGAGCCGGCGAAAGAGCTGGTGAACCGCATCGTGCGGCTGTGCTACGAGCGTGGTCTCATCGTCATCGGCGCGGGGACCTACGGCAACGTCATCCGGACGCTGATGCCCCTGGTGATCACCGAGGAGCAGCTGGAGGAGGGGCTCGACGTCCTGGAGGGGGCGATCGTGGAGGCGGCGCAGTCGCTGCAGCCCGCCCCGATCGAGACCCGGGCGCCGGCCCCGATCGGCCCCCGCCCGGGCGGCGAGGGGGTCACCGGAGTCGTCTGAGGGTTTTCGTGGGAGGGGACGCGGCATGCTCCTGGAAGGGAAGAAGGGTCTCATCGTCGGGGTCGCCAACAAGCGCAGCATCGCCTGGAGCATCGCCGAGGCCCTGCACCGCGAGGGGATGCGACTGGCGTTCAACTACCAGGGGGACCGCCTGGAGGAGAACGTGCGCTCCCTCGCCGCGACGCTCGAGGGGTCGGTCGTCCACCCCTGCGACGTCACCCGGGACGACGAGATCGACGGCCTGTTCGCGAAGGTGAAGCAGGATTTCGGCCGGCTCGACGCCCTGGTGCACTGCGTCGCGTTCGCCCGCAAGGAGGACCTCGACGGCGAGTGCCTGGCCACCTCGCGCGAGGGTTTCAAGACGGCGCTCGACATCAGCGCCTACTCCCTCGTGGCCCTGGCGCAGCGCGCCTCCTCCCTCATGGAAGGGGGGGGCAGCATCCTCGCCCTGACCTACCTCGGATCCGAGAAGGTCGTGCCGGGGTACAACGTCATGGGCGTGGCCAAGGCGGCTCTCGAGGCGAGCATCCGCTACCTGGCGCACGACCTCGGCAAGAAGAACATCCGCGTCAACGGCATTTCCTCCGGACCGATCAGCACTCTCGCGGCGCGCGGCGTGCCGGGATTCACCAAGATGCTGTCGATCGTGCGCGAGCGATCGCCGCTGCCGCGCAACACCGAGCCGGCCGAGGTGGGGGACGCGGCGCTGTTCCTCTGCTCCCCCCTGTCGCGCGGCATCACCGGCGAGGTGATCTTCGTGGACAACGGCTACCACATCATGGGGATGTAGGCGGAGGATCTCCGACGGACGCCGCCGCTCCCGCCCTCGCCTGCGTGTCCCTGGCCAAGACCTACCGCGCGCCGTTCGCGCGCGCCGGGGTCGTGGCGCTGCGCGGGCTCGACCTCACGGTCCCGCGCGGCCGCACGTTCGGTCTCCTGGGGCCGAACGGAGCCGGCAAGACCACTCTCGTCAAGCTGCTCCTGGCGATCGCCTTCCCGACCTCGGGCCGGGCGTCCGTCCTAGGCCGTCCCCCCGGCGACGTGCGTGCGAAGGAGCGCATCGGCTATTTGCCCGAGAACCACCGCTACCCCGCCCACCTGACGGGGGAGCAGCTCCTGCACCACTTCGGCCGACTGTCCGGTCTCAGGGGGGGCGAGCGCTCGCGGCGGGTCGAGACGCTGCTCCGGCGCGTGCGCATGGAGGAGTGGCGCTCCGTGCGCGTGCACAAGTACTCCAAGGGGATGATGCAGCGCCTGGGCATGGCCCAGGCGATCCTCAACGAGCCGGACCTGCTGATCCTGGACGAGCCGACCGACGGGGTCGACCCGATAGGACGGCGCGAGATCCGCGACCTCCTGCTGGAGCAGAGGGAGAGGGGCGCGACGATCTTCCTGAACTCGCACCTGCTGTCGGAGGTGGAGCGGCTGTGCGATCGGGTGGCCATCCTGAAGGAGGGAGTCCTCCTGCGCGAGGGACTGGTCTCCGACCTGACCCGGCCGCGGAGCGCCTGGCAGATCGACCTGCGTCCCGCGGCGCCGGGGGTCCTGGACGCCGTCCTGTCGAGCGTGCCGGATCTGCGGCCCGCGGCGGCCGGGCTGGAACTTTCGGGGGACGTTCCCGCGTTGAACCGGGCGATCGACGCGCTGCGGAGCCGCGGCCTCGAGATCGTCTCGGTCCTGCCCCGCAGGGACAGCCTCGAAGAGGTCTTCGTCCGTGTCCTCGAGGAAGGGGAGCCGCAGTGAGGTTCGCCGCGATTCTTCTCGACACCGGGCGCGAGCTCCTGTACCGCCGGACGATCATCGTCTATTTCGGCATCGTCACGCTCGTCCTGCTGTTCTTCCTCCTCGCGCTCAGGACCGACGTCGCGGGCGGAGTCATCGCCTCGCTGTCGGTGGCGGGGATGCAGGGGAGCACGTCGCCGCACGGCTTCCGGCTGGGGGACGACCCGGACGTGGCGGGGATGGGCGGCCTGACGGCGGAGACGTTCGTGCGCTACGTGCAGCTCGGCGTGGCGTTCCTGCTGTTCCCGCTCGCCATCCTGATGTCGGTCTTCGCCACGGCGAGCCTGGTGCCGCGCATGCTCGAGAAGGGGGCGATCGATCTCCTGCTGTCGAAGCCGGTCACGCGACCGGCCCTGCTCCTGTCGCGCTATGCCGGGGGGCTTTTGACGGCATCGCTCAATCTTCTGTATCTCACCTGCGGCCTGGCGGCCATCCTGGGGCTCAAGACCGGAGTCTGGAACGGCGGCTTCGTCCTGTCCGGTCTCCTGATGTCCCTCTTCTTCGCCTGCCTCTTCGCCTTCATGGTGCTGGTCGGCGTTCTCCTGCGCTCCACCACGGTGTCGATCATGATCACGGCGGCCCTGTTCTTCGTGAGCCTCCTCGTCCGCCTTCCGCACGCCAACCGCGACTGGCCGCTCCTGATCACGTCGCGGGTGGCGCGTTTCCTGGCGCAGGCGACCGTGGAGACGCTGTACCATGCCCTGCCGCAGAGCTACGACTTCGTGCGGTCGACGATGACCCTCATCCGGCACGACGGGGGAGTCGCGTGGGGCTCTGTTCTCGGCTCGGTCGCGTCGGGTGCCGTGGCGCTGGCCGCCGCGGTCGTCTATTTTTCGCGCAAGGACTACTGAGGGACGCCCGCGCGGCTTCGACCGCGCCCGCCCCGGAGGGAAGGACACGATGAGAACGAAACGTCACGCGGTCCTCGCGATAGCGCTCGCTCTGCTGGCGGCTGCCCCGGGCTGCGGGGGCCGGAAGGGGGCGGCGGGCCTGGTGCGCTCGAGCGCTCTCGGGACCTACCCGCGGGAGACCGCCGCCCTGGTGGTCATGGAGGTCAGGAAGATCCGCGCGCTTCACCCCGACACTCCCTGGCTGAAGGACATGGCCGCGCTCTCCGGTCGAGACGGGGGAATCGTCACGGAGATCGTGCACCGCCTGGGCCCGGACTTCCTGGCGACCCTCGACCGGCTGAGCCTGGCGGTCGTACCCGGGCCCGCTCACACCATCGCGTATGGCGTGCTCGCGGAAGGCACGTTCGACGGCGCCAAGGTTCGGGAGGCCCTGGGAGGGGACAAACTCCTGACCCTGGTCGAGGTCGGCACCCTGGACTTCAGCGTCGTGCTCCTCAAGGACGGCAGCATCGCGCTGGGGCCGAAGAGCGTGCTCGAGACGATGCTGGCGAATGAAAAGTCCCGCGGACACGGCCTGGACGGAAGCCCGACGATCCTGACGCCCCTCGAGGAGGTGCGGCAGGAGGCGCAGTTCTGGGGTGCGATCGATTGCAGGAGCCTGCAGTCGCTGCTCAAGGACGCTCCCGGACCGACCGATCTGTCCGGCCTGACTTTCAACTCCGCACCGGTCCAGTCGCTGGTGTCGATCGCCTTCCGCGGCGTGGCCGGAGACACGGTGGACCTCGATCTCTTCGGCCGCGCGGATGCCGAGGCGAACGCCAGGATGCTCGCCGACGCCGCCCGCGGCCTGGTCGCCCTCGGCCGGGTCGGCGCCTCGCGGGACGAGGCCAGGGAATGGCTCGAGCTCCTCGACGGCATCCGTATCAGCCAGGGCGGCCCCGGCATCGTCGTGCACGCTTCGATCCCGGCGAAGACTATGGAATCGTTCGTCGCCCAGATGATTGCGAGCCGGCCGCCCGCAGGAGAGGCTCGTGCTCCCGTTGCAGCGGCGGCACCCGCGGGACCGCAGACGCCGGCAGGACGGCCGGGCGCCGTGGCCCCTGCGGCACCGGGATCGGCCGCGTCGCAGGCGAAAACCGTTCCCCGGAAGCCGGTCGAATCGTCCCGAAAGGAGTCGCAATCGACGGTGTCTGCGCCGCCAGGGGACAGGCCCAGCAGGCCGGCCCCTGAACCACAGAGCACGCGAACGCCATCGGACGGCGCCCCCTGAGATAGGGCCGCGACGAGCCGAAGCGTCGCGCCGCCGCCAGGGCCCTGAATCCCGGCTCGCCGTTCGGAGCGGCATCACAGTGCTCCTCGAACGGGCAGGCCTCGGCCATCAAATCGACACCCCGCACGTCTTCGAGGGAGTGCACGAACGACCGGAAGCGGGCCCCCCCTCCTGCCACCCGACCGCTTCCGGCCTCTTTCCTGTGCATGACACCGCCCCTTCCTTCGTGTGAAGAGCGCCAGCATTGAACCGACAACCTCCGGAGGCTGTCCACCCTTCGTCGTTGCGCTTCTCTAAGGCAAGTGACGTGCCAGTCCCTCCCCGATTGCCGAGGGCCCTGGCGCGATCGCCGGAACCCGTGGAAATGCGCGGGGTTGATGGGATCCGCCCGCCGGGGGGAGGGGAGGGCGGTGCGGAAAATCGCCGCCCATCCGCTATCCAATCGGATAGAAGGACTATCCGATTGGGTATAATTTCCGAACCCATGGAACCGAAACTCGCGGCTGTGGCGGGACCGCGGCAAGGCACGGTCATCTCCCTGGGCGCCGTCCGCACCGGCGTGGGGCGCGACGCCACGAACGAGATCTGCCTTCAAAGCATGTGGGTGTCCCGCCGGCACTGCGTCTTCGAGAGGCAGGGGGCGGGGGTGACCGTCACCGACCTGGGAAGCCACAACGGAACGTTCGTGAACGGCGTCCCTGTGAAGGAACGCCCCCTCCTGCACGGCGATCAGGTCCGCATCGGCGACTCCATCTTCCTCGTCCTCCTGCTGGAGAACGAGCCAGTCCCCGCGGGCGCCCCGGTGGAGCTGAAAGAGCAGGGGATGGTCACGGGGTCGACGATCGAGCTGTCGAGGACGGCCGCCTCGAGGAGTCCCGCGGCGTCCTCACCGTCGTCGGGACGGGTGGAGCGGGACCTGTCGGCGCTTCTGCGCATCAACACCGCGATCAACTCGATCCAGGGGGTGCAGGCGCTCGAACGCGCGCTCCTGGAGTCGCTCTTCGAGGTCGTCCCGGCCGAGCGCGGCGCCGTGCTCCTCGCCGGCAGGGGGTCGGACGAGATCGCCTCGACCTTCGGCCTGGAAAAGGACGCCGGTCCGGTCCAGGGCATCCGGGTCAGCCGGACCATCGTGCTGCGCGTCCTGCGCGAGCGGGTGTCGATCCTGTGCAACGACGTGCGCGACAGCGACGACTTCGGGGCGTCCCAGAGCCTCCTGGGGGCGGACGTCCACTCGGTGCTCGCCGTGCCGCTGTCGTTCGGCGCGAGGCCCCTCGGTGTCGTGTACCTCGACACGAGCCGCCCCAAGATACGTTTCGACGAGGGGCATCTCGAGCTCCTGACCGCGGTCGCGGGGATCGCCTCGGTGGCGCTCGAGAACGCGCGGCAGATCGAGTGGCTCGAGGGGGAGAACCGTCGCCTGCGGCAGGACGCCGAGGTGTCGCACAACATGGTGGGGGAGGGCTCCGCGATGGCCGCCGTGCTCGGATTCGTGGCCAAGGCGGCCCCCACCGATTCGACCGTCCTGATCACGGGCGAGAGCGGCACCGGCAAGGAGCTGGTCGCGCGTGCCCTCCATCAGAACAGCCCGCGGGCCGCCAGGCCCTTCGTCGCCATCAACTGCGCGGCCCTGGCGGAGACGCTCCTGGAGAGCGAGATGTTCGGCCACGAGCGCGGGGCGTTCACCGGGGCGGTCCTGCAGAAGAAGGGGAAGATCGAGGTCGCCGACGGGGGGACGCTGTTCCTGGACGAGGTGGGGGAGCTGGCCCCGGCGCTGCAGGCGAAGCTCCTGCGCGTCCTGCAGGAGCACGTCTTCGAGAGGGTGGGCGGAACCCGGCCGATCAAGGTGGACGTGCGTCTCATCACCGCCACCAACCGCGACCTGAAGGAGATGACCAGGACCGGAGGCTTTCGCGAGGACCTGTTCTACCGCATCAATGTCGTGGCGCTCGAGATGCCGACCCTGCGCGCGCGCCGGGAGGACATTCCGCTGCTGGCGCGCTACTTCGCGTCGAAGTACGGCGAGCGCTGCAACCGCAGGATCGCCGGGATCTCGGGCGGGGCGCTCGACTGCCTGATGCGCTACGAATGGCCCGGGAACGTGCGCGAGCTGGAGAATGCCATCGAGCGCGCCGTGGTCCTGGGGTCGGGCGAAATGATCCGGCCGGAAGATCTGCCCGAGAGCGTCCTCGAGGCCGGGCCGCCGGGGGGGCCGCCCGTCACCCGGTACCACGAGTCTCTCCAGGAGACCAAGAAGCAGCTCATCGTGAAGGCGTTCAAGGAGGCGGGGGGCAACTACGTCGAGACCGCGCGCCTCCTGGACGTGCATCCCAACTACCTGCACCGCCTCATCCGGAACATGGACCTGAAGGGACTGCTCAGGAAGTAGCCGGGCCGCGATTTCTCTGGAACGTCTCCAGCAGCACCATCAGACGCTCGGCCTCGACCGCGAAGCGATCGATTGTCTGCCGGGCGGTCTCGTCCTCCGGCCTGAGCCTCGCGATGCTGCGGCTGAGGGCGTGGATGGTCGTGACCGGCTGGGCGAGATCGTGCACGAGGTCGCGGTAGCGGCGGTAGAAGACCAGGCGGCGCAGGAAGAGGAGCGTCGCCAGGATCTCCCCCGGCTGCGGAGGGCGCGCGACCGAGGCGAAGGCGTCCTCGTGCCAGCCGGCCGGAACAACGGGGGACGGGCCGCCGCCGAGCACCAGGAGTGGAAACGAGGCGGGGCCGGCGAAGGGGGCCAGGAGATCGAGGATCCGGGTGTACTGTTCGGACGGGAGGTCGCGGTCCAGGATCAGCGCGTCGCAGGGCCCGCCCCCCGGGGCCAGGAGCCCGGCCCCGTCCCGGCCGTCCGCTCCCAGGACGGTGTATCCCGCGCGCCGGAGCAGCGTCGCGAGCGGCTCGCCGACGTCGTCGTCCTCGGAAAGGACCAGGACGCGCGTCTCGGGCGTCACGGCCGTCTCAGTCCTCGGGACCCTGCCAGTCGCAGCCGCCCCCCCGTGCCCGTCCGCCCGCAGCGCCCTTCGCGGCGCGCACCGTGCCTGGGGCCGCCCCCGCCCCGCCCGAAGCGAGATCGATGAGATCGATCCCGAGCTTCCTGGCGACCTCGAGGCTCTTCCGATCGCGGTAGAACTCGCCGTAGTAGATCGTCGTGATCCCGGCGTTGGCGATCAGCTTGAAGCAGTTCCAGCAGGGGCTGGCGGTGGTGTACATCTCCGCCCCCTCGATCATCACGCCGTTCTTCGCGGCCTGCAGGATGGCGTTCGCCTCGGCGTGGATGGTGGCGACGCAGTGGCCTCCCTCCAGGTCGTGGCCGACGTCGTCGCAATGGGGCATGCCGCGGATCGATCCGTTGTATCCGGTGGACAGGATCGTCTTGTCGCGGACGATCACCGCCCCCACGTGCTTGCGGTCGCACGTGGAGCGGCTCGCCACCTGGCGCGCGATGTTCATGAAGTAGGTGTGCCAGTCGACGCGGCGCTCCGTCTTGCGGGCCGCGGCCTTCGCTTCAGCGCGTCTCAATCGTGACCTTCTCCATCACGACGTTCTGGAGGGGGCGGTCGTTGCGGGCCTTCGGGACCTGGGAGATCTTGTCCACGACGTCCATCCCCTCGAGGACCCGCCCGAAGATGGTGTATTGATTGTCGAGCCCCTTGTTGTCCGCCTGCATGATGAAGAACTGGCACGACCCGCTGTTCGGGTCGCTGGTGCGGGCCGTCGAGACCATGCCGCGCACGTGGCTGTACTTCGTCGTGAATTCGGCCGGCATCTTGCGCGGCCCGTCCCCCGAGCCGTCGTTGGTGGGGTCGTCGTCCTTGGAGAGCGGATCGCCCCCCTGGATCATGAAGCCGTTGATGACGCGGTGGAACGTGGTGCCGTTGTAGAAGCCGCTCTTCGCCAGCTCCTTGAAGTTCGCGACCATCTTCGGGGCCACGTCGGGAAGGAACTCGAACACGATCGTCCCGAGATTCGTCTTGATGACGGCGACTTCCTTCTTGCCGGCAGGCTTGTCCATGGACCCTTTCTCGGGCGCGGCCTTCGCGGCCGGTGGCGCGCCCGCGGCGGGCGTCGGGGTTGGGGAGCCCTGCGCGAGCGCGAGAGCGGTGCCGAATGCGGCGCACGCGACGAGCGGGGCGGCGAGCGCGGCCATGCGGCGCCCGCGAATCGAGACCGTTGTCATCATCAGTCCTCCACAGGAATTCGAATGCCCGTGACTGTCTCTCGGGGCGGTGGATTGTAACAGATGCTCCGGAGGGCCGCCAATCGGACCGCTTCCTGCCGGGCCTCGGTGCCCGGGTGGCGGGCCGCACAGGGGCGCGCCTCATGTTTCTGTGAAGTGGCTGGTCACTGTCAAGATCGTGTGCCGATCACCGCAGCTCCTTTCGGACAGACGAGCGTCAGGCTCAGCGAGGTTCCTCACCCTTCTGTTCGCGCTCCACGAGGGCGACACGTAGTCGCCGGCGCACG